>NZ_BDUF01000057.1:0-56308 GCF_002335525.1 Effusibacillus lacus | reverse complement strand
CGGTGAGGGAGCCGGATCTGAACTTGCGCCTGTTGGACCGGATGCTGGTACTGATTGAAAAGGCCAGGCTTCATGCAGCTATTGTCCTTACAAAGATGGACCTCCTGGAAGAGCGGCGTGGAGTGGAAGCGGCAATCCTTCCCTATGCCAAAATGGGGTACCCGGTTTTGCAAGTGTCGGTCAGACTTGGAGAGGGACTGGAGGAAGTCCGCTCCCTGTTCGCCGACCGGATATCCGTCTTAGCCGGTCAGTCAGGTGTGGGAAAATCATCTCTCCTGAACGCGCTGTTCCCGGAACTGAACCTGAAGATGGGGGAAGTATCCCACAAGCTGGGAAGGGGTCGCCATACGACCCGTCATGTGGAGCTCCTCCCCGTTGACGACCGGTCGTTTATCGCGGATACTCCGGGATTCAGCCAGCTGGACTTCGGAGAGATGGAGCCGGCCGAGTTGGATGACTGTTTCCGCGATCTGGCCAGGTTTAGCCAGGATTGTTACTATCGGGAATGCGAACATGAAACGGAACATGATTGCGCTGTCCTGAAAGCCGTCAAGGATGGGGAACTGGACAGGACACGGTACGAACACTATCTGGAATTCCTGCATGAAGTTAAGCATTCGAAAGAAGGAAGGTATTGAACATGATCAAGATTGCCCCCTCCATTCTGTCAGCCGATTTTGCCAAATTGGGCGAACAAATCAGGATTATCGAAGATGGGGGAGCTGACTATGTCCATGTGGATGTTATGGACGGCCATTTTGTTCCCAATATTACCATCGGGCCGCTGATTGTGGATGCCATCCGGCCTCATACCCGATTGCCGCTGGATGTGCATTTGATGATTGAACAGCCGGATCGCTACATATCCGATTTTGTGAAGGCGGGTGCAGATATCATTTCAGTTCATGCGGAAGCCTCTCCGCATCTGCACAGAACTCTCCAATTGATCAAATCGCTTGGGATCCAATCTTCCGTGGCCTTGAACCCGCACACCCCGATCCAGATGATCGAGCATGTGCTGGGGGACCTGGACATGGTGCTGTTGATGACCGTCAATCCCGGATTTGGCGGACAGAAATTTATTGAATCCGTCGTCCCGAAAATCCGGTCTTTGCGTAATCTGCTTGACGCACAAGGTCTGCAGCATGTGGATATTGAAGTGGACGGGGGGATTCACCCGGAAACTTCCCCGTTGGTTCGGGAAGCGGGGGCCAATGTCCTTGTGGCCGGGTCAGCGGTTTACGGGGCACCGAATCCTGCGGAAGCGATTCGATTGATCCGGGGGGAGTCATAAAATCAATTGCAGGGTCATATCTCTGAAAGGAGAACATGACCCTTTTTCATTTTGCGACGGCACATTTTGTTTAATCGGGAATATATATATAAACGACGGTGGAACCGCCTATGGGCGGGCATCCTCACCCGCCACAGGCGGTTTGTGCATGGTTCGGACTGATCATTAGACTTGAGGAGGGGTCTCACTTGCGTTTTTATACCATCAAATTGCCCAGATTTCTAGGCGGTATTGTCAAGGCTATGTTGAGTGTGTTCCAGAAAAAAGAATAGGAGGGGGAAGAAAATAAAAAACGCGCGACCGTTAGATCGCGCGTTTTACTTTGCCTGCTTTCAGGCAGCGAGTGCAAACATTAATTCTCTTAACAGAACCGTTCACTTCTGCACGGACACGTTGAATATTGGGCAACCAACGGCGCTTGGTCAGAATATGGGAATGGGAAACCTGGTTCCCTGTTTTCGGATCTTTGCCACATACTTCACAACGTTTAGCCACTACCGGCACCTCCTTGCATAAGACTGACTTGCTTATCTTACCATAGACCGTAGAAAGCTTGCAAGATGACTTTTCCTTTGTCGGAATTTGTAGTAGAATATGGATGCAAATTCACCCCCATGTGCCACGGGACAAGTACCGGGTCACACTATGCGGGGACCCTGGAAAGCTTGCAGATGTTTTATGCACATAGTGGAGGTGCTTGACATGCCGAAGGTTTTGCAAAACGATTTGGGCAAAATTGAAATTGAAGAGAATGTGATTGCCACGGTTGCCGGTTTTGCGGCATTGGATTGCTATGGCCTGGTAGGAATGGCCTCCCAGAAGCGGGTCAAAGACAGCATCAGCGAGTTGTTGGGACGCGATAATCCGGGGCGCGGTGTGGAGGTCCGCATTGTGGACGACCGGGTGGTCGTGGACTTGCATATTATCGTAAGTTACGGCACCAAGATCTCCGTGGTGGCCAACAATGTGATGGAAAAGGTGAAGTATACGCTGGAAAATACCCTGGGACTCGAGGTTGACGAGATCAACATCATTGTTCAGGGTGTCCGGGTGAGTGGCGACAGGTAAGGAGGATTCTATGAACCACAAGTATTTGGACGGAGCACTGTTTGTGCAGATGGTGCTGGCCGGACACCAAAGCCTTGAGAGCAACAAGCAGAAAGTCAACGCGTTAAACGTATTTCCGGTTCCGGATGGGGATACCGGCACAAATATGAGTTTATCTTTCACATCGGGCGTTAATGAGATGCGTCGGATGCTGAATCAACCTCTGGGCAAGGTGGCAGAATCTCTTGCAACCGGGTTGTTGATGGGAGCCCGGGGGAATTCAGGCGTTATTCTTTCTCAATTATTCCGTGGATTTGCAAAAGCGGTGGCCAAACAGGAAACAATCGATGTCAAAATGTTTGCCGACAGCTTCCAGGCTGGCGTAACAACTGCCTATAACGCGGTTGCCAAGCCTGTGGAAGGAACGATTCTGACGGTTGCAAAGGATGCCGCCAAAGCGGCTGTGCAAGCTGCGCGCAGTGTGACAGCCACGATTGGTTCCGTTATGGAAGCGGTGCTGAGGGAAGCCGAGCGTTCTTTGCAGAGAACGCCCGACCTGCTTCCGGTGTTAAAACAGGCAAATGTGGTTGATTCGGGCGGACAAGGCCTCGTTTATATCTATCAAGGCTTTCTTTCGGCGTTAAGCGGCAGGAGCATTCAGGAAGCGCTTTCCACTGCAGATGAACCGGTAACCGGCCCCATCCCGCATGGCATGCCTGCACCCGCAGGTGCCAATATTGAGCACGAAGGAGAGTTCGGATACTGTACCGAATTTATCATTCGTCTTGATCAGGTCCCCGATTCCGAACAGGCAATGGAAGAGAAGATCCGGAATATGCTGAAGGATTTGGGCGATTCCATGCTGGTTGTTGCGGCCAACGATATCGTGAAAGTACATATTCACTCGCTCCGTCCGGGACAAGTTCTGGAAGAGGCAATCCAATTCGGGCAATTGACCCGAATCAAGATTGACAATATGACCGAGCAGCACCACAACCTGAAAAATGATTACGAAGAGTCCGGATCCGTTACTGAACAAAGACAGCCATACGGCATAGTGGCGGTAGTCGCCGGCGAGGGCATGGCAGAGATATTCAGAAGCCTCGGAGTTGGACAGCTTGTAGAGGGCGGGCAGACCATGAACCCCAGCACGGAAGATATCGTGAAAGCAGTTGAAGGGCTGAACGTCGATCTTGTGTATGTGCTTCCAAACAATTCCAACATCGTAATGGCGGCGGAACAGGCGAAATCTGTATTGGGAGACAGGATCCGTGTAATTCCAACCAAGACGATTCCTCAAGGCATTGCTGCGGTGCTGGCGTTTGACGCCGATTCTGACGCCGATGGAAACGAAAGAAGGATGAAGGAAGCGGCGGCGCGGATCAAAACCGGACAGGTTACCCGTGCGGTTCGTGATTCCAATTATCAGGACTTTGAAATCAAAGAAGGAGATTTCATGGGGCTTGCCGAAGGAAAAGTGGTAACCGTTGGACGTGATCTGGAAGACACCGCCCAATCTTTGCTGGATAAAATGATCGATGAGAACTCCGAAATTATTACTGTTTTTTATGGTGAGGATGTGACCGAAGAGCAGGCGGAAACCTTCCTGGATGGACTGACCGGGCGGTTCTCCCGCTGTGAGTTTGAACTTCATTATGGCGGCCAGCCGTTGTACGAATATATATTCTCCGTTGAATAGGTGTTGTGCGCGATGCTTTCCTTGCAATCTCCTGTCAACCATATTGCCGGGGTAGGTCCTTCCAGAGAGAGGGACTTGGCCCGGCTTGGCATTTTTACAGTGCAGGATTTAATAACCTATTATCCCTTCCGTTATGACGACCGAACGGTACAATCCGGACAAACCCTCGGTCATGATACGCGAGTGACCGTTCAGGCGATTGTCCAGGCTCCGCCGGCAGTCCGTCACAAAGGACGCAGGTCGACCATGACTGTTCAGGTCAAAACCCATGACGGCATGTCGATGACGGCTGTCTGGTTCAATCGGTTATTTCTGCGGGACAAGCTTCGGCCCGGCAGTTCCATTACGATTACCGGAAAATACGATGCCAGACGGCGCAGTCTTGTGGTATCCCAGTACGAATTCGGCTCCCATGACACGTCTGTCCACAGCAACCGGCTTGTGCCGATTTATGAAGTTCGCGGCGAGTTGACCCCAAAAGTCCTGAGGGCTATCCTGACCAAAGCTCTGAAACAGGTCGAATCCCAGATCCCCGAAATCCTGCCCCACAGCCTTCTTGCCAAATACAAGCTGATTCCCAAACGGGACGCCCTTGCCCAGATTCATTTGCCGAAAGATGCGGAGAGCCTGCGACAAGCTCGAAGGCGACTGGTGTTTGAGGAATTTTTTCTGTTTCAGTTGAAGCTGCAGGCTTTTCGCCACTTGCACAAACACGACAGACCTGGTGTGGCACATTCTTTTACTAAGGAGCAATGGGCCGGTTTTTTGAAGATGATGCCCTTCGAGTTGACACCAGGACAGAAACGGGCGGTTCGCGATATTCTGTTGGACATGCGCGCTCCTCAACCCATGAACCGGCTGTTGCAGGGTGACGTGGGGTCCGGCAAGACCATTATTGCATTTTGTGCCATGTTTGCCGCCTACCTGTCAGGCTATCAGTCAGCCATGATGGTTCCAACAGAAATACTGGCCGAACAGCATTACGATTCCGCTTCTGAACTGTTGGGGAGACTGGGTGTCAGGATCGGGCTGTTGACAGGGAGCAGCAAAGAGAGTGTGCGGAAGGAAATGCTGGATAAGCTGGGAAAGGGCGAGCTTGATATAGTCATAGGTACACATGCCCTGCTGGAGGATGGAGTGGAGTTTTCCAACCTGAGCCTGGTGGTTACGGACGAACAGCACCGGTTTGGAGTTGAACAAAGGTCCATTTTTCGCCAGAAAGGACATCATCCGGATGTGCTCTTTATGTCGGCCACTCCCATTCCCCGAACTCTGGCCATGACCCTGTTCGGGGATTTGGATGTTTCCGTATTGGACCAGATGCCGGCAGGCAGGAAGCCCATACGTACCCATTGGGTCACTTCCGATAAGGAAAACCAGGTCATCCGGTTCTTGCGGAAAGAGTTGGCCAAGGGCCGACAAGCATATATCGTGGCTCCCCTTATAGAAGAATCGGAAAAAATGGAGGGTGTTGAAAACGCCGTAGACCTGTACAACCGATTAAAGGACTCCCTTGCCGGGTTTCAGATCGGACTGATGCATGGACGACTCTCCTCACGTGACAAAGAGGATGTCATGAGGAAGTTCAAAGCCAATGAAATCCAGGCTTTGGTTGCCACAACGGTAATCGAAGTGGGTGTCAACGTTCCTAACGCCACCGTTATGGTCATCTATAACGCAGACCGGTTCGGGCTGGCCCAACTCCACCAATTAAGGGGACGGGTGGGTCGGGGTGAACATTCGTCAATCTGTATTCTGATTGCAGATCCTGTGTCCGAGACAGGCCGGGAGAGAATGCAGGCCATGGTGGCAACGCAAAACGGTTTCGTGCTGGCTGAGAAAGACTTGGAACTGCGGGGGCCAGGCGAATTTTTCGGAATCAGGCAAAGCGGCATGCCCGAGTTTAAGCTGGGAGATCTTGTGACGGATGCGAATATCATGAAAGCTGGCAGGGAGGAAGCCCAACAATTGATGGCGTCCGGGGATTTCTGGATCTTGCCGGAATATCGGGAACTGGTGGAATATCTGAAGCGGGAGAAACTGTTGAAAGCTCCGATTCAGGATTGATACTGCAAGAGGTTCATTCCCTTTTTGTTCTGCGTTTGTTCTTATCCTCGTGAGGCATGGCCATTGCGATGAAGAAGTTGAACAGTACCACCACAATAAAGACAAGCGACCCAATGATCGACATTGTAACGGTGTTCCACTCCATGTTGATCACCTCATTTTTAGAGTGGCAGTCGGCTACCCTTTCTATGCTGGCATCAATTACCCGGATATGATAATTTAAAAAAGGAAGATCAGGGAGTGCGCGCTCCCGATCTTCCAAGAAGTCTCTATCGTGCTGAACGGTGGGGACTTTTCTGTTTCTTTCTTCTTGTTTTTCTGTACATTTCTGCTACCCGTTGCCTGAATGAGAGGATGGCGGTGCAAGTCGAGAAGAGAATTCCGATGACTTTGACTACCCATACCCATCGGTCCAGGCCCGACATAGATTCACCTCCTGATACAAATTTTTGGGGACAAAACCCCAATCTAAGTATAACAGATTATTGGAATTTTGGTAGTGTGAAATTATTTATATAAATTTTATTCAGCAAAAATATATTTTTATCTCCTTTAGGTATGTCTTTCTTGGAGAAAACAAAAACCCGCGTCCGGGTATACGCGGGTTTTTGTCTCTGTTTCCAGAGACTGGGAGAGGAGAAACCGGAGGAAGAGCTTATGGGGAAACCTAAGTCTTCTCCGCGGTTGCCTGCAACAGCTCTCGCCGTTGCTAAAACTATCTTGCACCGTCCAATGGCAAAATATACAAGACCGGGAAAAATTTTTTGGCTTCTGTTCAAGTCTTTATACTGAGGGATCATTCACTTTTATTCTCCTGTCAACTTGTGGTAAAGTAGTCACAAGGAGTTGAAGACGGCAGATGCGCGTGATTGCTGGGGACTTCAAGGGCAGGCGACTGACTCCCGTTCCCGGGTCATCCACCCGACCCACAACCGATAAGGTAAAGGAATCCATCTTTAACATCATTGGCCCTTATTTTGATGGCGGACAGGTGCTTGACCTGTTTGCAGGAACGGGGGCGCTGGGAATTGAAGCATTGTCAAGGGGCATGGACCGGGCGGTCTTCATTGAACAGGATGCGAAGGCGTTGCAGGTTGTGCGCAGGAACGTGGATGCATGCAAACTGGAAAGCAGGGCAGATATCTACCGGAACGATGCCCGCCGTGCAATTTCCGTCCTGGCAAAACGAAAGGAGCAGTTTGATCTGGTCTTTATGGACCCGCCCTACCATTTCCATATCATTCCGGATTTGGCAGCTTCTCTTGACCGGCACGATCTGCTGCGGGATACCGCTGTTATTGTAGCGGAACACAGCAAGGATGCAGTCCTTCCCGACCAACTGGAATCGTTGCGTCGCTGGAAATTGGTTACGTACGGAGATACATCCGTCAGTTTCTATCGGAAAGGAACGTTCACAAATGAAGATAGCGGTTTATCCGGGCAGTTTTGACCCGGTCACCTTCGGACACATTGACATTGCCGAACGGGCGGCCAAAATTTTTGACAAACTGATTATTGCGGTTATGGTGAATCCCCACAAGAATCCGTTGTTTTCCATTGTCCAAAGAACGGAACTCATTCGGGCGTCCGTGTCCCATATTCCTAATATCGAAGTGGACAGTTTTCCGGGGCTTTTGGTTCATTACCTGCAAAGACAGGGAGCACAGGTTATTGTCAAAGGATTGCGGGCTGTTTCCGATTTCGAATCGGAGCTGTCGATGGCATCCATAAACTGGAAAATGTATCCGGCAGCAGAAACGGTCTTTATTCCTACCAATACGCAGTTTTCCTATATCAGTTCCAGTCTGGTGAAAGAAATTGCCCGCAACGGGGGATCCATTCGGGATTTTGTACCGCCCCATGTTGAAGGAGCGGTGATGGAAGCGTATCGTAGGCAGCTTAACGGGTAACACTGGGAGGAAGCGCTATGACCATGCCGAAAATCGGGTTGGCACTCGGGGCAGGAGGTGCCAGAGGCCTGGCGCATATTGGAGTATTGCAGGTTCTGAATGAGGCAGGCATTCCTGTTGATGCAATCGCGGGAAGTTCCATGGGGGCCTTGATTGGTGCCTTTTATGTCAGCGGCATGGAAACCCGGTACATGGAAATGTTGGCCAAAAACCTGAAACGCAAGCATTTTACAGATTTTACGGTTCCAAAGCTGGGGTTTGTCACGGGCAACAAAATAACAGAAATGATCCGGCTGTTAACAAAAGATATGGCAATCGAAGATGCTGCCATCCCGTTCGCAGTGGTTGCAACCGATGTCGAAAAGGGAGAACGGGTGGTGTTCCGAAAAGGGCCGATTTACAGGGCGGTGCGCTCCAGCATCTCCATTCCGGGAGTTTTTGTACCCTATCTCTATGAAAACCGGGTTCTGGTGGACGGGGGAGTGATTGACAGGGTCCCCGTTTCTGTGTGCCGGGAGCTTGATGTCGACCTGGTAATTGCGGTGGATGTGGGTTTGTATAACAAGGAATTGCCGGTCAAGAATATTTTTGATGTGTTTTTCCAGTCAATTGAAATCATGGAGCGGGAAATTTTAAAAACAAGAATCCTTGATGCGGATATTGTCATACGGCCGGATGTGGGGCATATCTCAACCACTGCTTTTGTAAATGTCGACGAATGCATAGAGGAAGGGCGCGTGGCGGCCAGGAAAGTATTGGATCACATCTGGCAAACGATTGAGGAGTGGAAAGGGGAACATGCGGTTGGTGAATCGGTTGACAACAAGGGGTAGGGCCATACGGATTCTGTTGCCGCTGCTTCTGATTCTTTCCTGGTTTATCTCTTTGCCCTATTACGTATACCAACCTGGCTCGGCGGAGGAACTGCAGCCAATGGTGACGGTTGCGGGCGGTCAGAAGGATGAGAAGGGATCGCTCATGCTGACAACCGTGATGACGGTTCCGGTAAAAAATATCTACTACTACGGATACGGCCTGCTGTTTCCCAATCGGGAACTTGTCCCAAGGGAGCAGGTTGACCGGGGGATGTCCGATGAAGAATACAAAAACCTGCTGCAGCACATGATGAGCGGTTCGCAGGAAAGCTCGATCATAGCTGCCATGCGGTATTTGAATATGCCGGTCACAGTCCGATACCTGGGTGTGGTTGTCAGCAGTGTGGCCCCATACTCCAAAGCCAAGGGCAAACTGCAGACGGGGGATCTGATCGAGAAGGTGGACGGGCGTGATGTTGCCAAGCGGGAAGATCTGATTCAATACCTGCAAACCAAGAAAATTGGTGACAAAGTACAGGTCCAGATCAACCGCAACAACCAAAGCAGTACGGTAGAGGTGGAACTGGTCCAACTGCTGGACCGTTACGGCAAACCGTTGGAAGACAAACGTATCGGTCTTGGAATTGATCTGATTACGAAACAGAAGACAGAGAACCTGCTGCCGGTCGATTTCAAGACGGAACAGATTGGCGGGCCTTCCGCCGGCATGATGTTTGCACTGGAGATTATCTCCCAGATGACGCCGGGTGATTTGACAAAAGGCCGAAAAATTGCGGGAACAGGCACAATTGATGCAGAAGGAACAGTAGGACAGATCGGCGGCATCGAACATAAAATCGTCGCGGCACACAAAAAAGGGGCTGAAATTTTCTTCAGCCCTGCGGATGTGGACAAGGACGACTCGAATACAAAGGTTGCACGGCAGAAAGCTGCCGAGATCGGCACCTCCATGAAGATTGTTCCTGTCAGGACCTTGACGGAAGCTATTGAATATCTGAAGAATCTTCCTTGATGAAGATCACGGGTTTTTGGGTTTCATTCCCCCGATTGGATGCTTCGCGGCAGGGATATCCAAGACTGTAGAGGGCAGTTGCCCGCAGATTGGCTTCCATCATTGCCGGGACGTTTCTCGAAATGTTGGTGAATATTGGCAAACTGGCGACGGATGCGCTTTCTTTCAGGAGGGCGCGTCCTTTTTCTGTGAACCCGAGGACACGAATCGAATCGGGTCCCTTTTCAAGGTCCATCGAATCAAGTTGTTCCCTGCGAAGTCCGAGCAACAGGGCAGTCAGAGCCCGTTGGATTCTGGTCCATGTATAACGCCGGGTTTTCACCTTGTAAACGAGGTCTGTCACGGAGGATGCATTAGGAAGAGCATTTGCCACTCTTTCGGCTAATCCTTCCTGATCAAAATGGGCGTAGGTTCGCAACTCATCCGGAGTCGAACGGGCAATCAGCGAGAACAGAGGTTGTGTAAAACAATCCCAGGTAACGGGGCCCCGGCCCTGCTCAAACTCCTTTTGCAGGATTGCCAGATTGGATGTCGGAAGATAGGCGTCCATCTTCCGGTTCTCGGCAATTGCTTTTCGAATCGCCGTGGCACTTGCAATTTCGGAGTGGTGCAGGGTCAGATCACGGTAACCGGAAGCTATCCGTTTGATGGTGAAGGCACGGATGGGGCTGTTCAGTTTCCGTAACGCATGCAGGTATTCCAGTCCCAACATGTTATTGGGATGGTTGACCAGATCAGGTTTCACAACCCCTGTTTGTGACACGTAGCGTTTAAGTGCCCCTGCAAACGCAGCCGGATAGGCCAAGCCTTGTTCCAGGCTGCTCTCAAGTTCGGTCTGCAGTGCAAGGGGAGGCGAGGCGATGATTTCGGAAAGTTCCAGCAGGCTGTCCAAATCCCCGTGCTCGCTGCCAAAACAGATGGAGCCGACAGTACCAAGGGAATGCAAGGTGGCAACGGCACCGAAGGCGAACAACCGGGCGCTTTGCGTGCTGTAAACAACAGGCAACTCAAGCACCAAATCAACGCCGTTTCGCAGAGCCATTTCGGTGCGTGCCCACTTGTTAATCACCGCCGGCTCGCCGCGCTGCAGGAAATGACCGCTCATGACAGCGACCAGTGCATCGGCCCCCGTTACTTCTTTGGTTTTTTGCAGATGATAACAGTGGCCGTTATGCATGGGGTTGTACTCGACCACAACTCCGGCAGCGAGCATGATTCGAACCTCCCTCGTCCTAATTGCTGGATATTATAGCAATCCTTTGTATCGTTGACAATTTGACAACGAGCCGATATAATGAATTTCGTTGCTCAATGAGGTGATATCGTGAGACTGCAATGGCGAGACGTTCACGACAAGCCGATGGGCGTTCATTTGCGCGAATCGGTTGAGTTTCCGAATCTGGTGAAGGAAAACCGGCAAATCATCGCCCTGGGTCCAATGGTCGTGGATTTGCACGCACAAGTAGTGTCCGATACCCTTACGGTTAACGGGAATATTACCGGTCCGGTCACTTATCGCTGCTCCCGTTGCCTGACTGATTTTTCGGATTCGATTTCGGCATCCTTTTCCGAACAGTTCGTTCGGGGAAATCCGGAAGAGCTGAGTGAAGAGGATGAACGCAATCCGGTAACAGGAGATTCGATTGAGCTCGATCCCTATCTCGAGCAGGAGATCCTGCTGTCGATGCCCTTTGCTCCTTTATGCAGGGAATCGTGTGCCGGACTTTGTCCTGAATGCGGCACCAATCGGAATGAACAGGTCTGTGAATGCAAAACGGAACGCATCGATCCCCGTCTTGCAGACTTGGCGAAGTTGTTGAAACAAGAGTAAGTTTCTTGTCTTTATCGGTTTGAGGAGGTGGAACTCATGGCAGTACCGCAAAGGCGTACATCGAAGACCCGCAAGCGCATGCGTCGCACTCATTTCAAATTGACCGTTCCGGGTATGGTAGCTTGCCCGCAGTGCGGAGAGGCGAAGTTGGCTCACCGTGTGTGCAGCAACTGTGGCTACTACAAGGGACGCGCTGTTGTTGAAACCGAATAATGAATCAGGAACAAAGGCGAAATCCTGCGGGATTTCGCTTTTTTATTCACCAAAAATTACTAGTGTAAACCTCCTCAAATCTGCACATTGTATAGATACACCACTGGAAAGGAGGGAAACCACAATGCCAGATGGACGTAGCAATTCCAACAACTATGTAGCCCAAGGGGCTTCAAAGGCGCTGGAGCAAATGAAGTACGAAATTGCTCAAGAGTTTGGCGTACAGCTCGGTGCAGACCAAACTTCCCGCGCCAACGGTTCGGTGGGTGGAGAAATTACCAAGCGTTTGGTGAAGTTTGCTGAGCAGGCGCTTGCAGGTCGTTAATAAGTAAAGCTATAAATGGTGAAGGCACCTTCGGGTGCCTTCCTGTTTTTGTTTAAGCATCTTGTTTCATCTTTGCCGGAAATAACGGATTGCCCATTGTCCTTCGCAGTTAGTTCTTGAGAGACTTCGAAAAAAAATGTATACTGTTATTAGCACCAGGTAATAAGATCACATACTTATGTGGAGGTGCTGCGAATTGGCGGGAATGAGCAAGCGGGATCGCCAGGCGGCGCTGATGCAATTGTTGCAGGAAGCCCCCTTTGTGACAGATGAAGAGTTGGCCAATCAGTTTGGGGTCAGTATCCAAACCATTCGCCTTGATCGGTTGGCACTGGGGATTCCTGAGGTAAGAGAAAGAATCAAGGCGGTTGCCGAGACGAAACAAGCCGAGCTCCGGTCTCTGGAGGGAACTGAAGTAATTGGCCAGATTATCGAATTGAACCTGAACGAGAGGGCCATCTCCATACTTGACATTGAACCGGTTCATGTGTTCGCCAAGACTCAAATTGTCCGCGGCCACCATTTGTTTGCCCAGGCCAATTCACTGGCAGTTGCGGTAATCGATGCGGATGTCGTGCTGACGCGGACCGCCAAGATTCGCTTTGTTCGTCCGGGACGGCTTGGTGAACGGCTTGTATGCAAGGCCGTTGTCACGTCCAACCAGACAGAGCGCGCCCATGTGGAAGTCACAACTCGCGTGGGGGAAGATATTGTTTTTTCAGGTGCGTTTACAGTTGTGAAAATGAGGCTGGAAACGGTCGTTGGAGGTAGGGAAGCTTGAAGCTGGCAATAGACGCCATGGGAGGAGACAACGCTCCTGAGGAGATTGTCAAAGGTTCTGTACAGGCTGCAGAGCGATACCCTGACTTGGAGTTGGCATTGGTAGGTGATGAACCAAGAATTAAGCAATTGCTGGGATCTGGCAGTTCAAGAAACATTGAAATCGTACATACTACCGAAATAATATCTGCGGATGATGAACCTGTACGCGCTGTCAGACGCAAAAAGGACGCTTCCATGACGGTGGCTGCCAGAATGGTGAAAGAAGGACTCGCGGACGGATTCGTGTCTGCGGGTAACACTGGGGCCTTGATGGCTGCGGGACTCCTGATCATCGGCAGGATTGAAGGGATTGAGAGACCGGCGCTGGCTTCCGTCTGGCCCACTTTCGACGGACGAGGTGTTTTGGTTTTGGACGTGGGAGCCAACATGGATGCGGAGCCCCTTCATCTCCTTCAATACGCCGCCATGGGGAATCTCTATGCCAGGTATGTGCTCTCTGTTGACAAACCAAGGGTAGGTTTGCTGAATGTCGGAACCGAACCCGGCAAGGGAAACGCCCTCGCAAAAGCAGCGTATCCAATGTTGGAAGGGAAAGACTTTCATTTTGTCGGAAACGTTGAGTCAAGGGAAATTCTCAACGGTGTTTGTGATGTTGTGGTGTGTGACGGATTCGTCGGCAACGTTATGCTGAAACTAATAGAAGGTGTAGGACTTGGCATGTTTGACGCCCTGAAAGAAGTGTTCATGGCGGGAACCGTATCCAAGCTGGCCGCTCTGGCACTCAAACCTGGCCTCAAACAATTCAAGAAGAAATTTGATTATGCCGAATATGGGGGCGCTCCGTTGCTTGGAGTGAACGGAGTTTGCATCAAAGCCCACGGTTCGTCCAAGGCAAGGGCATTTGAAATGGCCATTCATCAGGGACGGCAGTTTTTGCATCATGGCGTTCTTGATCAAATCCGAATGGGAGCCAAAGGAGATGAGAGTAGATGAACGGGATTCGCGTAGGCATCTTGGGAACGGGGTCGGCCCTGCCGCAGCGGGTATTGACCAATGCGGATCTGGAAAAAATGGTCGATACTTCCGACGAATGGATCGTATCAAGAACCGGCATCCGTGAACGGCGCATTGCGGACGAGAACACCGCTGCCTCCGATTTGTCCGTGGAAGCAGCTAATAAAGCGCTTGAAGACTCAGGAATTTCACCGGATGACATCGATCTGATCATATGCGCCACGGTGACTCCCGACTTTATGTTCCCAGCCACCGCTTGCCTGGTTCAGGACCGGCTGGGAATCAAAAAGACAGGTGCTTTTGATCTGTCTGCCGGCTGCAGCGGATTTCTTTACGGGCTTTCCTGCGCCGTTTCGATGATTCAGGCGGGTGTTGCAAAGAATGCCCTTGTTATTGGCGTCGATACGCTGTCCAAGATTACAGACTATACCGACCGAAACACTTGCGTGTTGTTCGGGGACGGTGCGGGAGCGGTTGTCCTGGGACAGGTGCCGGAAGGCCGGGGGTTTCTGGGCTTTGACCTGGGAGCGGACGGAAGCGGCGGTGAGCAGCTGATGCAGCTTGCCGGAGGATCCCGCAACCCCGCCACCCAGGAGTCGGTGTTGAACAGGCAGCATTCGGTCACCATGAACGGCAAAGAAGTGTTCAAATTTGCTGTCAGGGTCATGAACACCGCAACTGAGGATGTGTTAAGAAAAGTGGGCTTGACGAAGGAAGATGTCGATTTCCTCGTTCCCCACCAAGCCAACATTCGAATTATTGACTACGCGCGCGAACGGTTGGGGCTTCCACAGGATAAGGTGGTTGTGAATGTTGACCGGTACGGGAATATGTCTTCCGCTTCCATCCCGGTTGCCTTGGATGAAGCGAAGAGGCAGGGACGCTTCAAGGAAGGCGATGTGTTATTGATGGTCGGCTTTGGCGCCGGACTTACCTGGGGCGCGGCTGCCCTGCGCTGGTAAGGAGGAGACCAGATGACAAAGCTTGCATTTGTATTCCCGGGCCAAGGAACACAGGCGGTGGGCATGGGAAAAGAAATGGCGGATGCCTATCCGGAAGCCCGTTCCGTTTTCGAGGAGGCGGATGAAGCGCTGGGGTTCTCTTTAAGCGAAATCATATTTCAGGGTCCTGAAGAGAAACTCCGTTTGACTTACTACACCCAGCCTGCGATCCTGACCACCAGTATCGCCATGTACCGGGTTTTTGAGAAAGCAGGATTCCAACCTGCCTATGCTGCAGGCCATTCCTTGGGAGAATACTCGGCTTTGGTGGTTGCGGGCGCAATTGATTTTGCCGATGCGGTCAAGGTGGTACATGCCCGGGGCAAACTCATGGACGAAGCGGTTCCGGCGGGCCGGGGCGCCATGTCAGCCATTATCGGCGGTGATCGCGCGAGTATCCGATCCATATGCGAACAAGTATCCCAATCAACCGGTGTGGTTGAATTGGCCAACATCAATTGTCCCGGACAAATCGTGATTTCGGGACTTGCGGAGGCAGTGGCCAAGGCAGGCGAACAGCTTGCGGATGCCGGTCTCCGCGTCATCCCGCTGGTAGTTTCGGGGCCGTTTCACAGTTCTTTGATGCAGCCCGCTGCCGAGAAGCTGATCGACGTCCTGGATGACGTAACTGTCAGGGATGCCCGGATTCCCGTAATAGCCAACGTGTCTGCCAAGCCGGTCATCTCTGCTGACGAAATCCGGGGAGCCCTGTATGAACAGGTTGCCTCCTCTGTCCTGTGGGAGGACTCCGTTGCCTACATGCTGGAACAGGGCGTGGACACTTTTGTGGAGATTGGGCCGGGACAGGTCTTATCCGGTCTCATCAAGAAAGTCAGCCGCCGGACACCCACATTGTCCATTCAGGATCCGGCCTCATTCGATAAGACGGTTTCGATTCTAAAGGGGGATTCGTAATGGTAACGGGAAAAGTGGCTCTGGTGACGGGCGCGTCTCGCGGCATTGGTCGTGCCGTTGCACTGGAACTCGCACGACGCGGTGCCAAACTGGTGGTTAACTATGCAGGAAATCAGTCTGCTGCCGAAGAAGTAGTTGCAAAGATTCGTGAGATGGGCGGAGAGGCCGTTGCGGTGCAGGGCAACGTGGCCAGCCCGGAAGATGCGGACAGGATGGTCAATGCAGCCACCGAAGCTTTCGGACGACTTGATATTCTTGTCAACAATGCGGGCATCACCCGGGACAATCTTCTGATCCGAATGAAGGAAGAGGATTGGGATTCGGTGATTGATACCAATCTGAAAGGTGTATTCAACACCACGAAAGCGGCAGCTCGGATTATGATGAAGCAACGTTATGGCAGGATTATCAATGTCACTTCCGTTGTGGCCCTGATGGGAAATCCCGGTCAGGCCAACTATGTGGCAGCCAAATCCGGTGTGATTGGGCTCACCAAGTCGAACGCCAGGGAACTGGCATCCCGCAACATTACGGTGAATGCGGTGGCCCCGGGGTATATTCAAACGGATATGACAGCCGTTTTGAATGACGATGTCAAGGAAACACTCAGCAAACAGATCCCGCTGGGAAGGCTTGGCGATCCGGAGGATATTGCCAAGGTAGTGGCGTTCCTGGCTTCTGATGACGCTTCTTACATGACCGGACAGGTGCTGACCGTTGACGGCGGCATGGTCATGTAAAAAGCTGACTTAAAAGGAAGAATCGTGTATACTCTGAGGAGGAGGTGAAAGGCATGTCAACTTTTGACAGAGTTAAGAAAATCATCGTGGACCGTCTTGATGTCGAGGAATCGGCTGTTACACTGGAGGCATCCTTCAAGGATGATCTGGGAGCGGATTCGCTCGATGTTGTGGAACTCGTAATGGAACTGGAAGACGAGTTCGATATGGAGATTTCTGACGAAGATGCGGAGAAAATCAGTACCGTCGGGGATGTGGTGAAGTACATAGAGTCCCACAAGGCGTAACCTTCGTTTGTCTGATTGAATTGCAGAGTCCCGCGGGCATCCTCGGGGCTCTATTTTCGACAAGAACGTGTCTCTTCAAGAGAACTTTATCCAATACATCTTAACTTGAAAAAAGGTAGGGTGATCACCTACATGAGAAGACGAGTGGTTGTCACGGGAATGGGGGTTATCTCCCCTGTAGGAAATACGGTTTCCGCTTTCTGGGAGAGTCTTGTTGCCGGAAAATCAGGAGTCGGCAAGATTACAAGGTTTGATGCCTCCGAGTATCCCTGTCAAATTGCGGCTGAAGTGAAAGACTTCAACCCCGAAGCGTACATGGACAAGAGAGAAGCGCGGAAGATGGACCGGTTCGCCCAGTACGCCGTAGCTGCAGCGAGAATGGCTATGGATGACAGCAAGCTGCAAATCACGGAAGAAAACGAGGAACGGGTAGGAGTCTATGTGGGTTCGGGTATCGGAGGCCTCGAAACGCTGATGGAGCAGCACCAGATTCTGTTGGAGAAGGGTCCCCGCCGGGTGTCTCCGTTCTTCATCCCCATGATGATCGGTGATATTGCAACCGGGCAGATCTCCATCTTTCTGGGGGCAAAGGGACCCAATTCGTCGCCGATCTCCGCTTGTGCAACCGGTACGAACGCAATTGGAGATGCTTACAAGATCATTGAACGCGGTGCGGCTGACGTCATGATCACCGGGGGCGCAGAGGCAACTGTATTGCCTTTGGCTGTGGCTGGATTTGCCTCGGCTAGGGCTCTGGCAACTGCTTTCAATGACACGCCGGAGAAGGCAAGCCGACCCTTTGACCGGGACCGGGATGGGTTCGTGATGGGGGAAGGGGCCGGCATCCTGGTGCTGGAAGAACTGGAACACGCCAAGAAACGGGGGGCTGCCATTTATGCCGAGATTATCGGTTATGGAATGAGCGGTGACGCCTACCATATCACACAGCCGGCACCGGAAGGGGCAGGCGCGGCCCGCTGCATGCGGGAAGCGGTGCGTGACGCCGGTATTAACCCGACTGAGGTTGACTATATCAATGCGCATGGCACTTCGACCGATTTTAACGACAAACTGGAAACAATGGCCATAAAGAAAGTGTTTGGGGATCATGCCTACAAACTGGCCGTTTCCTCCACCAAATCTGTAACCGGGCACCTTCTGGGCGCTGCGGGGGGAGTTGAAGCGGTAGCCTGTGTGAAGGCCATCCAGGAACAAATGCTGCCTCCAACCATCAACCTGGAGAATCCGGATCCCGAGTGCGATCTTGATTATGTGCCAAATGTTGCACGGAAGATGGCAGTCAACGTAGCTATGTCCAATTCTTTTGGATTTGGCGGACATAATGCGTCAATTATCTTCCGAAAATACCAAGAGTGATGTTTGCCCTGATGTGACCAGGCTGTCACATCAGGGTCTATCTAATTCTACGCAGGTGAGCTATCGTGGCTGGTAAGTTTGAAGTGTTCACACAATCCTTACAAATTCGTTTTCAGAATCTGTCTCTCCTTAAGCAAGCCTTTACCCATGCTTCTTACCGGAACGAACACCGGGGAGAGAACGGGCAGGACAATGAACGGCTCGAGTTCCTGGGGGATGCGGTTCTTGAATTGCTGGTCAGCGAGTATTTGTTCAACCGTTATCCGACTCTCCCGGAAGGCGAATTAACCCGTATGCGGGCGTCGATCGTATGTGAACCTTCCCTGGTGAAGTTTGCCGACAAATTGCAGTTTACCAAATATATTCGGTTGGGACGCGGGGAGGAATTATCCGGCGGCAGAAGACGACCCGCTCTTTTGGCGGACGTGTTTGAAGCGTTCGTAGGGGCGTTGTATCTCGATCAGGGGCTGGAGGCGGTGAGATCGTTTTTGCAGACTCATGTGTTTCCAGAGTTGGAAAACGTGCACGGCCTGCTGCTCTCTGATTTCAAAACCTTGTTGCAGGAACATGTCCAAAGGGAGAACCTGGGTTCTTTGACGTATAAGATTTTGGAAGAAAGAGGCCCGGCCCATAACCGGGAATTCGTGTCACAAGTGTTCATCAATGACGTCCCATATGGTACCGGAACCGGCAGATCCAAGAAGGAAGCGGAACAAAGAGCGGCCAATGAGACATTGACCATGCTTGGTCGTTGAACAACCAGAAAACAGGGAACAGCCGCTCTTGCACTTGAGCGGCTGTTTTTTGGTAAAAAAGGGTTGCAGGTTTTTATAGGTCTGAGGACGGATTTTATTTTTCTGGGAATCCGATATCCTAGAACAAGCAATTTGGATGACTGGAGGAGACTCTATGTACCTGAAACGAATGGAACTTGTGGGTTTCAAATCGTTTGCCGATCGAACCGAACTAGAGTTTGTTCCGGGTGTCACAGCTGTTGTGGGGCCGAACGGTTCCGGAAAGAGCAACATTTCCGATTCGATTCGCTGGGTGCTTGGCGAACAAAGTGCCAAGAGCTTGCGGGGCGCCAAGATGGAAGACGTTATTTTCGCCGGAAGCGATACACGCAAAGCGGTCAATTACTGCGAAGTGTCACTCACTCTCGATAACAGTGACAGTACTTTGCCCCTGGATTATAACGAAGTCACCGTTACCCGCCGGGTATACCGGTCCGGGGAGGGAGAATATTTCATAAACAAACAGCCCTGCCGCCTGAAAGACATTATCGAGCTGTTCATGGACACGGGTCTTGGCAAAGAGGCATACTCCATCATCGGCCAGGGCCGGATCGACGAGATCCTGTCCAACAAGGCGGAGGACAGACGCGGCATCTTTGAAGAAGCGGCGGGAATCGTCAAATACAAAACGCGCAAACGGGAAGCGGAAAAGAAACTGGAAGAAACCGCAGGCAACCTGGTCCGTATCGGGGATATCATTGGCGAGTTGGAGACCCAGATCGGGCCCCTGTCCGAACAGGCGGAAATCGCCAGACAATACAAGCGGTACAAAGGGGAATTGCAGAATCTTGAAATTGCCTTGTATGTGCATGACATAGAAGATCTGCATTCCCGTTGGCAGCAAGAGAAGGAAACAGGAAGCAAGCTGCAGGATCAGCATGCCTCGCAAGCCGCCGTTGTCTCCGCCATGGAGTCCCAATATGAACAGCTTCGCTGGCAGGCGGAACAGCTGGACAAGATGATGGAATCCAGCAACAGGCGCCATGTGGAAGTGGTGGCCGAATATGAGAAGGCGGAGGGCCGCCGGGAGGTTCTGCAGGAAAGGTATAAGAACCTGCTGACAGGGAGAGATGACCTGCAGTCCGATTTGGCCAAGCTGGGTAAGGACCGGAGTGACAAGGAAGGGCAGCACCAGGAGGAAAAGGACAAGCTGGCGGCGCTTACGGCTGAACGGGACAGGTTCCGAACAGAGCTGGAAGCAAAAATGTCAGCCACTGAGGGATTGTTTGACCGTTCCGGGATGGAAGCGGAAGTGGAGAGGCTTAAGGCCGACCTGATCGAAAAGATGAACGAGACGGCCGGCAGGCGGAATGAACTGAAGAACATTGAAACCAACATCGGGACTTGTCAACGCCGGATCGAAAAGATGCAGCAAGACGAAGCGGAACTGCAGGAAAGAATCGGTTTGTTGAATCAGTCCTTTGCTTCAGGGACTGCCACTCTGGAGGAGCTTAGAAAGCAGGAAGGGGAAATGCATGCTGCCTTGCGGGAACTGCAAGGGAATGTCTCCGGCAGGGCGGCCGAGAAAGACCGGCTGACAGCCTTGTTGCGGCAATTGCAGACAGAAAAGGCGTCATTTCAGTCAAGATATGAGCTTTTGCGGGACATGCAGCAGGAATACGGCGGGTTCTCACAAGGAGTCCGAACGGTCCTGCAGGCTGCGGGAAGAAACCGTCTTAGCGGTATTTGCGGTGCGGTGGCGGAATTGATCCAAGTGCCTGCAAAATACGAAGTTGCGGTGGAAACCGCACTGGGAGGGGCTCTGCAAAACGTTGTCGTGGAATCGGAAAAAGCGGGCCGGGACGCCATCATGTTCCTCAAGTCAAGCGGTGGTGGACGGGCTACCTTTATGCCCCTGGACGTTATGAAAGGACGGATGCTTGGCAAAAGCGAACGGTTGGCTGTTGAAGGACATTCCGGCTATGTGGGAATCGGGGCCGAGATGGTCAGCTTTGACGAAAAGTATCGTCCGATCGCAGAGTATCTTCTTGGTCAGGTGGTACTTGCAAAAACCATTGCAGACGCCAACGCTTTGGCCCGATTGCTGCAATACCGGGTTCGCGTTGTGACTTTGGATGGAGACGTGGTGAACCCGGGGGGTGCCATGACCGGGGGAAGCCAGCAGAAAAAAGGAACCAGCCTCCTTGGACGGCAACGGGAAGTAGACGAAATGGAGCAAAAGCTGAAATCCATCGACTCCCAGTTGGCCGAAGTCCAGCAGAAGCTGGACAGCTTTGAAACAAACGCCAGGCAAGCGGATGCCAACCTGCAGGAAATCCGTGAAAGAATGGAGGCGACAAGAGGGCAAATCCATTCCGTTGAATCCCAGGTCCGGGAATTGGACGTACAGCGACAGGCCTTTCAGGAGCGTCTGCAGCTGGTGACACTTGAGAAAGAGCAGTATGAGCGGGAACTGTCCGAATGGATCCGCAAAGGGGAAAACACCCAGGTGGAACTGGTCCAATTGGACGAGATGGTGAAAGAAATGACTGCCCAAGTGGACGCACTTCAGACCAAGTTGAAAGAACAGCAAAGCGCACAAGAAGATATTTCGGAAGAAGTAACCGAATACAAAGTTCGCCTGGCGGCGCTGGATCAGGAAATCTCATCGACCAAAGCGAACATTGCCCGCATGGAACGGGAAATCACAGCCAATCAGACAGAGCTTGCAGCCAAAGAAAGCGAAATGACTCTGATTGGAGAGAGAATTGATCAAACCAGGCAAGAGTTGGAAGAGGCGGCCGGTCAGTTGGCTTTGCTTGAACAACGTCGTACGGAAGCGCAGAAGGCGCTGGACGAGGAGCTTGCGCGCAAGCAGGAGCTTCACAGGAAAATCGCGGAAGAGGAGCATCGAGTCCGGGAAGCCCGGCTGGTACTGAGAAACCTGGAGAATCAGCTGCACCAGATTGAGGTTAAGGTCAACCGGCTGGACGTGGAACTGACCAATATGCTGACCAAATTGGCTGAGGAGTACCATATATCATTCGAATTGGCAAAGGAACGATACCCGGTGCCGGAAGATGTTCCCGCTGCCAAGAAGCAAGCGGCCGAACTTCGCAGGCAAATGGAACTGCTGGGTGAAGTGAATCTGGGAGCGATTGAGGAACATGCCCGCATGCAGGAACGTCTGCAATTCCTTACAAGCCAACGGGACGATCTGACAGAAGCGCGAAACAAGCTGAACGAAGTCATTCTGGAGATCAACCAGGAAATGTCCAAGCGGTTTCATGAAACCTTTGACGCTATCCGCAGCCAGTTCCATATCGTGTTTAACCGGTTGTTTGGCGGGGGGCGTGCGGACCTGATTTTGGTCGATCCGGACAATCCCTTGACTACCGGAATTGACATCATGGCACAACCCCCCGGCAAGAAGCTGCAGAACCTGGGGCTCCTGTCAGGTGGCGAACGCGCTTTAACCGCAATGGCGCTGCTGTTCTCGATCCTGCATGTCAAACCAGTGCCATTCTGTGTATTGGACGAAGTGGAAGCGGCGCTGGATGAAGCAAATGTATCCCGTTTCGCCGAGTACATGCGAGAATTCTCGACTCAAACCCAGTTTATCTGCATCACGCACCGGAAAGGCACAATGGAAGCGGCCGATGTCCTGTATGGAGTAACCATGCAGGAATCCGGCATATCCAAGCTGGTATCCGTCAGGATGGTGGAAGAGGATGATGTGCAGACAGCCTAGTTCGGGGCGGTTCCACCGCCCCGCTATTTTTTGCTGCTTGTGCAATAAGAGATTCTCAGGAACTTATTTCCCCATTTTTGCAGGTGAAATTTGAAATAGGGGACTTTCGGGGACTTATTTGGGTGGGGGTGGGGGCTGGTATTGAAAAACGGCCAAATTAGACCTTCAAAATCCCTTATTTTCAAAACCAAGGTTCAAATTTACAAAATTAGTCCTCCAAAATCTCTTATTTCACACACGGACTCCCAGGGAGAATACCGGTTTTCCCCAGGAATTAGCAGTTGTCTGGTCAAGCATTATTGTCTGCCAGACCATTTTTACCCAACGGATGGATAAATCAATTTGGACGTGAATTGGCAACCTAATGTCAAACATGTCGGGGAGGGATCAGATTGAGACGAATATTGGCATTGACAGCTTCACTCCTTTTCACATTACTGTCGACTGCCGCGGTTTCATTTGCCCAAGGAAAAGAGGGTGTCCATCTGGCCGAACCTGCTTATGCCAAATGGGGCCGACTGGCCATGACGGAAACCAGGAAGCGGTATCCTGATGCGCAAATTGTTGATTATTTGCATGTGGGGCGTGTAAACAAATCCACCGACGTGGCGGAAGAAACATTCAAATTATGGCTAAATCGAAACGGCAGGGAATTGGGCGTCTTTGTCCGAATTACTTTTGAAATCAAGACGGACCGGGTGTTGTTGGTGCGGTTTCAAGAAATATCCCAGTGACACATGTTTGAATAGTCCACCAACAATGATAAAATGTTAATAGTTTCCAAAGAAAAGGAACCGGACAAGCGGGAGAGGATAGTTTTGATTGATCCATTATTATTCAAAACGGTAAAGGAGATCTGCGAAAGGAGGGGTTCTGATGTCGCGTCTAAATCAAGATAAAGTCCCCCAGAAAGCAACCGCCAAGAAAGTGGCTGCTTCGAAACCGGTACGTTATGCAAAAAAGGTATCCAGTGACGTATTCCGCATTGGAGATCATGTCGTGGGTCCCACTCCGAGCGGCAGAATGGCCAAGTTAAAAGTTGTGGCCATAACCAGAGTCGATATCGACAAATTTGTGATCTAACCGCGCATAAAATGATTGCTCGCTTGTGGCTTGATCTGGCACTCCTTTCCTTGGAGGCAAAATAGGATATAATGGTATAATAGCGAGAAACAAAGGCGGACCTGAGAACTCGGGTCCGTTTCAAATTGCAATCGATATTGGCGAGGCAGGGATTCTGAATGGGATTTTTCAGCAAGTTTAAGGAAGGGTTGGCGAAAACCCGCGACTCGTTTATGGACAAGGTGGGGGCCGTCTTCAACCGGCGCAGGATTGACGAAGAATTCTACGAAGAGCTGGAAGAACAGCTCATCATGGCAGATGTCGGGGTCACCACCGTCATGACGCTGATGGAGGAACTGCGGGCGGAAGTGAAGCGGCGAAAGATCGAGGATGCGACCGATCTCAAGCCCATTTTACAGGAAAAATTGGTTGAACTGATGGGCACGGAAATGGCTGCCTTAAATCTGAATCCGACTGGAATGACGGTGATTATGATCGTCGGGGTCAATGGAGTCGGCAAGACCACGACCATCGGCAAGCTTGCCCATCGATTAAAGTCCGAAGGGAAAAAGGTGGTCCTCGCCGCCGGAGACACATTCCGGGCAGGTGCGATCGAGCAGTTGGAAGTGTGGGGGCAGCGTGTGGGAGTGGACGTAATCAAGCACCAGCAGGGTTCAGATCCGGCTGCTGTTGTATATGACGGAGTGCAGGCGGCCAAATCCCGCAAAGCGGACGTGTTGATTGTGGACACGGCAGGACGACTCCACAACAAGACCAATCTGATGGATGAATTGAACAAAGTGTACCGGGTGCTCAAGCGGGAAATCCCGGATGCCCCCCATGAAGTGCTGCTGGTACTTGATGCTACCACCGGCCAGAACGCGTTGCAGCAGGCCAAGATCTTCGGAGAAGCGACCGGTGTGACCGGTCTCGTGCTGACGAAGCTGGACGGAACCGCAAAAGGCGGCATTGTCATCGCCATTCGGGATCAGATGGAGATTCCGGTGAAGTTTGTTGGACTTGGTGAGAAAGTGGACGACCTGGCTGAGTTCGATCCAAAACAGTTCGTAGAAGCAATATTTACTGCCTGACAATGTTTTTTCCTTGACATTCCGCACCATTTCCAGTATGATCATTTTTGTTCTGTAAAGGATTCTATCTTGACAGGCGAAAGGCGTGGGATCATGCTTGAGAAAACTACACGCATGAACCTGTTATACGATTTCTACGGCGTACTGTTGACTGATAAACAGCGTACGTTTCTTGAATTGTATTATCTTGACGATCTGTCTTTGGCGGAGATCGCCGAACAGTTTCAGGTCTCCCGGCAAGCGGTTCATGACAACATTCGCCGGTCGGAAGTACAGTTGGAAGAGTACGAGCAAAAGCTTCGACTGCTGGAGCGATACCAAAACCGCGTTCATTTATGCGAAAAGATGGCGGAGAAAATTGGTGTTCTGCCTTTGTCTGAAGCAGACAAAGAGGAACTGTTAGGGTTTGCCAGGTTGTTGGCAGAGGATGGGGAGACGGAACCTCGGGAATAAACCGGAGAGGAGGGTGAGCATGGCGATATTTGAAGGTCTGTCCAGCAGGCTGCAGGAAACGTTTCAGCGCCTGAGGGGCAAAGGGAAGCTGACGGAAGATGACGTGAAAGAAGCCCTGCGAGAGGTGCGTTTGGCGCTGCTCGAGGCGGACGTCAACTTCAAAGTTGTAAAAGAGTTTGTGGAAAAAATCCGTGAGCGTGCAATCGGACAGGAAGTTTTGCAAAGCCTTACCCCGGGCCAGCAAGTGATCAAGATTGTGAACGATGAACTGACTGAGCTGATGGGCGGCACCCAGAGCCGGATTGCGCAGGCGGCCAAGCCTCCGACGGTGGTCATGATGGTCGGGTTGCAAGGGGCAGGGAAGACCACCACCACCGGTAAACTTGCCAACCTCCTCAAAAAGCAAAATCGCTACCCGCTGCTTGTGGCAGGAGATATCTACCGGCCGGCTGCCATCAAACAATTGCAGGTATTGGGCGAACAGGTGAAGGCGCAGGTATTCTCCATGGGCGACAAGGTGAGCCCGGTTGAGATTGCCAAGAACGCGATTGAGCACGCCAGGATGCACGGGTTTGACTATGTATTGATTGATACTGCGGGTCGTCTGCACATTGACGACACGTTAATGGACGAGCTGAAACGGATCAAGGAAGCGGTGAATCCGGACGAAATCCTGCTTGTGGTGGATGCCATGACCGGACAGGATGCGGTGAATGTGGCAGAAACCTTCCACCAACAGCTGGGCATAACGGGCACAATCCTGACCAAGCTTGATGGTGACACCCGGGGCGGAGCCGCCTTGTCCATCCGGTCCGTAACCGGAACTCCCATCAAGTTTGCAGGGATGGGCGAGAAGCTGGATGCGCTGGAGCCGTTCCATCCGGATCGGATGGCATCCCGGATCCTGGGGATGGGCGATGTACTTAGCCTGATCGAGAAAGCCCAGGCCAACGTGGATCAGGCAAAGGCTCAGGAAGCCGGCAAGAAGCTGATGAGCGGGGAATTTACGCTGGATGACTTCCTCGATCAGATGCAGCAGCTCAAGAAGATGGGTCCGCTGCAGGATATCCTGGGCATGCTGCCGGGTATGGGCATGAACAAGGCGATGCAGAATGTGAACATTGACGATAAACAGATTGCACGCGTTGAGGCGATCATTCGCTCGATGACACCCAGGGAACGGCAGGATCCGAAAGTCATGAACGCCAGCCGCCGCAGGCGGGTGGCCGCAGGCAGCGGAACCACCGTTCAGGATGTGAACCGCCTGCTCAACCAGTTTGCCGAAATGCAGAAGATGATGAAACAGCTTCCGGGTCTTGCCAAGAAGTTCGGCAAAAAAGGAAAGAAAGGGTTTGGCGGCTTCAAGTTCCCGTTTTAAACTCATTCCCTTTTCGGGAATGAATTGATATAATACAAAAGTTGACTTTGACTAGGAGGTGAATTTCAATGGCAGTAAAAATCCGTCTCAAGCGTATGGGTGCTAAGAAAGCTCCTTTCTACCGCGTTGTTGTTGCTGATTCCCGTTCTCCGCGCGACGGTCGTTTCATCGAGGAGATTGGTACCTATAACCCGGTTACTCAACCGGCCCAAATCAACATCGACGAAGAGAAGGCGATCAAGTGGCTGCAGACCGGCGCACAGCCGTCCGACACCGTTCGCAACCTGTTCAGCAAAACTGGCATCATGAAGAAAGTTCACGAGATGAAGTAAGTCCATTCCGTCCGTGGAGGGCTGGCCAATGAAAGAATTGATTGAAATCATTGCCAAGGCGCTCGTGGATCACCCGGATCAGGTGCGGGTTACGGAAGTGGAAAGAGACCATTCCGTAACCTACCAACTGCATGTGGCACCGGGTGATGCCGGTAAGATCATCGGAAAACAAGGCCGGATCGCAAAAGCGATTCGGACGGTGGTAGCTGCGGGAGCCTTGCAGGAAGACAAGCGGGTAACCGTGGATATCATGTAAAGGGTCGGAAACCCCAGGGTTCCCGGCCCTTTCAAAAATTTACCCCGCAAAGTGACGTGAAGAAGGGGGAGTATAAGTTGGAAGAGCGGTTGATCCGGGTCGGATCTCTTGTGAATACACAGGGAATCAGAGGGGAAGTAAGGGTGATCAGCCATACGGACTTCCCTGAAAAGCGTTTTGCCAGGGGCTCCCGCCTGATTCTTGTCCACCCGCAGCTCCCACGAATTGAATTGGAAGTGGCGTCGGCCCGCAAGCATAAAAATTTTTATCTGTTGAGATTTGTGGGTCATCCTTCCATCAATGACGTGGAAAGATACAAAGGCGGGGAACTGAAGATCCGGGAAACGGAACTGGAGTCGCTGCCGGAAGGAAGCAATTACATATTCGAACTGGTCGGCTGCCGCGTGGAGACAGAAGATGGGGAAGAACTCGGCGAATTGGTCGAAGTTCTGCAGCCGGGAGCCAATGACGTGTATGTGGTGAAACCTCCCAAGGGCAAAAGTATCCTGCTGCCGGCAATCCCTGAATGCATCAAGGAAGTGGATGTGGCCAACAAATTGGTGCGCGTTCATCTGATGGAAGGTTTGATGGACTGATGAAGATTGACATCGTGACAATATTCCCCGAAATGTTTGCCGGAGTGCTGTCGCATAGCATCATCGGCCGGGCCCGGGCGGCAGGGGCTGTTGAGATTGATGTCACTGACTTCCGGGACTTTTCCGACAACAAGCATCACACTGTTGACGACACCCCTTATGGCGGCGGAGGGGGAATGGTTCTCAAGCCCCAACCGATTTTTGACGCGGTGGAGTCCCTGATGGATGCCGGAAAGAAACCGAGGGTGATTCTGACCTGCCCGCAGGGGGTGCCTTATACCCAGGAACTGGCACTGGAGCTGTCCAAAGAGGATCATTTGATCATTATTTGCGGCCATTACGAAGGGTATGACGAACGGATCCGACAGCATCTCATCACCGATGAGATTTCAATTGGCGACTATGTACTGACCGGGGGAGAGATTCCCGCCATGGCGATCGTCGATTCGGTGGTCCGGTTGCTGCCTAGGGTGCTTGGCAACAATACGTCTGCTGAGCTTGATTCTTTCCGCAACGGTTTGCTGGAACACCCGCATTATACGCGACCGTTTGAATTTCGCGGCTGGACAGTGCCCGAGATTCTGATTTCCGGCCATCATGAAAAAATTGAACAGTGGCGCCGGCGTGAATCTCTGCGCAGAACCTACCTGCGCCGTCCCGACCTGCTGGACAAGGCGGAGCTGACTGACCGGGACCGCAAGTGGCTGGCCGAAATCGAGGAAGAAGAACGCAGGTCCCCTCCGCGGACATCTTGAGCTGTATCCCTGAGCTGTCCTTGGAGGAGACCCCAATTTACATTATGCGTCACGTGACGGTTTGGTTCTCAAAACCAGTTGAATTTCAGCCCAAACTCATGGTATGATACCCCATATTGCCGGAGTGATGGAATTGGCATACGTGCACGACTCAAAATCGTGATTTTGTGGGTTCGAGTCCCACCTCCGGCACCATAAACCAATCTTTAAGGCCCCCGCAAACAGAACCCGAGCAGCCGAAGCCGCTCGGGTTGCATTTTGAGTTACTATAGGTAAGTTACGGGAATATAAAAATTTGGGCTTTCCTTCTTTTCTCTAAAAGGTTATAATCGTTATAACACGTATAACGTATATCAGAGAGTGGGAGGATAGGAATAAAACATTATGAATGGAGTAACGACTATGAATCGTAAAGTAACCCGTATTGGGAACAGTCTCGGTGTGGCGATTACCGATGCACTCAAACAAGTCGGGCTGGGTTTGGGCGATGATGTAGATATTGTAGTTCGTAAAGAGCAGGGAGAAATCGTGATTCGGAAACGTGTAACAGTACCGGAAGGTTTTGATCCCCGGTTTTTTGACATTCTTACCAAAAACATGGAAGAATATCGCGAAACCATTGAAGGATTGAAAGATCGATAACAGATGGTTTATTACCTAACTGCTGAAGAAGTCTTGGCAATAAACCTACACGTTATAAGAACGATTTCCCCGCACGAACAAAAGGGCGTAAAATTCCCGCATTTGTTGGAATCAGCGGTCAACCGACCACGGCAATCTGCAGTTGGTGAAGACGCCTACCCGACCATTTTTGAAAAGGCGACTGCGTTATTTGAATCATTGGCGCAAAATCACGCTTTCCACAATGCCAACAAACGAACGGCTTTCTTGGCTTTGCTCCAGTTCCTTAATTATAACGGATACGAATTTAAAATGAGCAAAAAGAAAGCCGAAGATTTCACGGTTGATGTCGTGAATCACGTATACTCTTTTCAACAAATCGCAGCCATTATTCAGGAGCACACTGTTCCAATGTAAAATTCCCGGTTGATCAATTTGATGATCCGGGAATTTTTATTTAAGTTCTTTAGGATGTTATAAACTCTCGTCAGTTAATCCCTCCGTTTTGCGGTCATTCAATCTTTCCACGGTTACCGCGCTGCTATTTTGTCCTCCCTTCACAAGTTCAAAAACGAAATTAATAACACGCAGCCAATATGGGAATATTTTGGTTGTGGATTTCCGCAGCATCGGGCGGTGAGGCGCTGCCTGAACACTTATCAACTACTGACTTTCTCCGGGAGGAGCTATGATTCTCAATACTGAACAACTCCGACAAAAAGCGCACGAACTCGCACTGAAACACGATCCCTACGTGAGATGGCGGCCGTCGAAGCACTTGTGGCGGGAGTTTTATGCCGACATTGAGAGTTTGCGGGCGTTCGTACGCTCCTTGCGAGACGGTCGTGCAAGTTGTTCGCAGCCCGCGGAAGAATGGCTGCTCGACAACGCCGAGTTCATCGAGGAACAGGCTTTGGCAGTCAGACACCTACTCTCCGGTGCCTTTCTGCGTTGTTTGCCATATCTGCGCAAGAGCGGCAAACCACGCGTCCTGTCTCTTTGCTCTGATTATCTTGGGCATGCGGACGGCATCCTGGACGAGGAATCATTTGTTACATACATCAATTGTTACCAAGAAGTATCCGTTTTGAAGATTGCTGAGGCGTGGTCGATCCCTCTTATCCTGCGCGTGGCTTTGATCCGGCGCCTGGCTGAGATCATGGATCTCGTTCGAGAACGACGAGAGGTGTGTGTGCTGGTCGAACGTTTGCTGGCGAGAATAGAGCCGTCAAAGGTGAGTCCGGATAAACTCAGGGATGCGCTGGAAGACGCGGGGCAAGATATTCCGCTCTCCGGTCCGTTGATCGCTCACTTGGTCAGTCACTTACGCGAGTGGGCGGACGATTCCGCAACCGTGCGCGAATGGCTGATCTGCAAACTGGAAAACGGTCCCGACAGCCTGGATCGAATCGTATCCTACGAGCATCAGCTTCAGGCCGCCTATCAAGTGGCGGCTGGCAACATCATCAGCAGTCTGCGCAAAATCACCCGTTGGGACTGGCATCGCCCGTTCGAGCAAATTTGTTTGGTTGAGCACACTCTGCGCCAAGAAAGCACAGGTGTCTATCCGCTCCTCGATTTTTCCAGCCGCGACGTGCTGCGAAAACGCGTGGAGGAATTGGCCCGCCGCCTGCACATTCCGGAAAATCTGGTCGCAAAGCAGGCCGTGGATCTCGCGGCGGAGGAGCACGAGCGGGTGTGTGCGGAAAGCGAGCGAACCAACATTGGGGTTACGGATGATAGAGCAGAGGAGAATAGAGAACATAACCAAGGGACGGATGCCGACGTATGCAGTTCGAGAGACCTGGCTGAACTGCCGCGCCAGGCGTTTGCGGCTTACTACCTGCTCGATCCGGCTGGCGTCAGGGAGTTGCGGAGTGCGCTGCAAACTTGCAGCAGGCCCCGGCTATTGCCGGAAATAGGTATAATGCGTCGTGCCACTGGTGCGTATTTCACTCTGCTCGCAGGATTGTTCTCGTTCGCCCTTTTTGGATTCGCCGCGTGGATTGGCGGCGGCATCAGCTACACACCGGCCGAGTGGGCGGTGATTCTGCTCGCACTATTGTTTCCCGCGAGTGAGTGGGCTGTCACGGCGGTACACTGGCTTATAGAGCGCGCAATGCTTCCGCGTCCACTGTTGCGCTACGATTTCTCGCGTGGAATACCGGTCGAAGCAACCACTATGGTCGTAATTCCCGTCATCTGGTCGACCGTCGAGGAAGTGCAGGAATTGGCGGATCGGCTGGAACTGCATTACCTGGCGAGCCGTGACCCGAATATCCATTTCGCCCTTCTCGGGGATTTCGTCGACGCCGATTCGGAGAGCCTTCCGGGGGATGCTTCCGTTCTCGCGGCCGCACGAACCAGCATTGAGGCGTTAAACAGAAAGTATTCCCGCCCTGGCGGTACGACCTTCCACCTGTTTCAGCGCCGCAGACTGTGGAACCCGTCCGAAGGGGTGTGGATGGGATGGGAACGCAAGCGCGGCAAATTGGTGGAATTTGTTGAACTGCTCAAAGGACGTACAGATACAACTTACGACTTTGCAGTCGGGGACTCAACTGTCCTTTCACGCATTCGTTACATCATCACGCTCGATGCGGACACGAGGCTTCCGGTAGGCAGCGCGCAGCGGATGATCGGCACTCTGCATCTGCCCTACAATCGACCACGGTTAAATCGCAGGCGGACACGGGTCGTCGAGGGATATGGCGTACTGCAGCCGCGCATCGGAATCAGTCACGAAGCGGCCATGCGTTCGAGATTCGCTTATTTGTGGTCGGGGGAGCCGGGAATAGATCCATACGCTTTTGCCGTCTCCGATCCCTACCAGGACGGACTGGGACAGGGCATTTTTACGGGGAAGGGCATCTTCGATGTTGATATGTTTGCCCAGGTATTGTGCGAGCGGATACCTGAAAACCGGGTGCTCAGCCATGATTTGTTGGAAGGCGGCTTTTTGCGCGCTGGCCTGCTGTCAGACATTGAATTGATCGACGACCACCCCGCTGCGTTCAGTGCATATCAGAAGAGACTGCACCGCTGGGTTCGCGGGGATTGGCAGTTGCTCTGCTGGTTGTTTCCCCGCGTTTGCGACCGACGGGGAGCTCTGGTTCCGGTTGATTTGTCTGCCCTTACTCGCTGGCAGATGATTGATAACCTGCGGCGCAGTCTGCTCCCGCCTGCTCTGTTTATGATTCTGCTTCTTGGCATCACCGCTCTTCCCGGCTTACCGGGACGCTGGATTGTGATTGTGTTCGCTACATTGTTTTTGCCGGTGATCCTCCAATTTGCGGCGATTCGACGAACAGCTTGGCGTCCTCGTGGATTGCTGGCCGCGTTCGGGCAAGTTTTGGTGATCATCTCGACGCTTCCTTTTCAAAGTGCGCTGTTGCTTGATGCAATCGGTAGAAGTCTGTATCGGTTATTCATCTCCAAACGTCATTTGCTCGAGTGGGTTACCTCTGCGGAAATTGAACGCCGCAACCGCGGGGGGCGTCACCCTGCACTGCTCGGGGTGCGGAGCGGCTACGCAATGGTGCTGCTCTTTCTATTGGCTGTGGCGATGCGCAGCAACTTGGCGCTGCAGTGGACGGGCTTGGCGCTCAGCGCTCTATGGGCTCTCGCTCCTCTTGGCATCCGCTGGTTGGATCAACCGGCGGCACGGCCCGAGCGGCCGCTCGAGCCGGATGAGGAGGAAGAACTACGGGTGTTGGCGAAACAGATTTGGTCGTTTTTCGAGGACTACACCACTGAAAAAGAAAATTGGCTGCCACCCGACAACGTTCAGATCGATCCGCCCAACGGGGTCGCGCATCGCACGTCGCCCACCAATATTGGACTTTATCTTGCCTGTTCCGTGGCTGCGCGAGATTTCGGGTTTATCGATACGCCCGGGTTGGTTGAGCGTCTGGAACGCACGATCCATACGGTTGAGCGATTGGACAAATGGAAAGGACATCTTTACAACTGGTACGATACGGTCACGCTCGAGCCGCTGCCGCCGCTGTATGTGTCAACGGTGGATTCCGGCAACTTTGTCGCCTATCTGATGGTGGTCAAAGAGGGATTGGCCGAGTGGCTCAAGACAGACGACAGCGGGACATTTGCTGAGGAGACTGCCCGCGAGAATTGGTTGGAACGCGGGCAAAACCTGATTGCCCGCATAGAGGCGTTGATTGACGAGACCGATTTTCACCCGCTATACGACCCCAAGGCGAAATTGTTCACCTTGGGGTATCACGTGGCGGTGGGCGAGCGCGATACGATCCTGTATGACCTGCTGGCTTCAGAGGCAAGGCAGGCAAGTTTCGTTGCCATCGCCCTTGGGCAAGTGTCTGTGGCACACTGGCATGCACTCGGTCGGACGATGACAAAGATTGGGCAGGGGGCCACACTGCTCTCGTGGTCCGGGACGATGTTTGAATATTTAATGCCATGGCTCATTATGCGCACCTATCGGAACACCGTCTGGGACAGTACCTACCGTGCCGTCGTGAACCGACAAATTGAGTACGCGCATCAGCGGGGAGTCCCGTTTGGCATCTCGGAGTCCGGCTATTACGCGTTTGATTATCAAATGAACTATCAATACCGGGCGTTTGGCGTTCCCGGTCTCGGATTCAAGCGTGGGCTTGAACAGGATTTGGTCGTCGCACCGTACGCGACAGTCCTGGCCTTACCCTTTTCGAAGCACCAAGTGCTAAAGGATTTGCACAAAATCGATGAGCTTGGCGGGCGTGGAAAATACGGTTACTACGAAGCCATCGACTTCACGCCCGAGCGGATGCCGAAAGGTCAGACTTGCATGGTCATCCGAAGTTTTATGGCACATCATCAAGGGATGAGTCTGCTCACCTTGGCCAATATGCTGTTGCCGTCGAAAATGTACGAGCGCTTTCACCGCGACAAGCGCGTGCAGGCGGCCGAACTGCTGCTGCAGGAACGGGTTCCCGCGCTGCCCGGAATCATTGAACATCCGGCAAAAGCATCGCAGCGTCTGCCGGATACAAGGCCAGCACAGACTGTCGCACTGCGAGAGTACCTCTCCGCGGATACTCCGACGCCCGAGGTATGCGTCCTTTCGAACGGGACATTCATGACCATGCTGACGAACAGCGGCAGTGGGTTCAGTCGGTACGAAGGTGTGGCCGTCTCGCGTTGGCGAGAGGATCCTGTGACGGACGATTGGGGGAGCTACGTGTATATCCGGGACGTCACCCGCGACACGGTCTGGTCCCCGACGTTTCAGCCATGCCGTGTCCCATCCCCTGAACAGCGCGTACAATTTTCGCTCGATAAGGCCACCTTCATGCGTGTGGACGGAGACGTGCAGACGAGCCTTGAAATTTGCGTGTCGCCGGAATGGAATGCGGAAGTTCGCCGGTTAACGATCACGAATACAGGCAGTGAAACGCGGATTATCGAAGTCACAACGTTTCTTGAACTATCCCTGGCACCTCCGATCGCCGACGAGGCGCACCCGGCCTTCAGCAAATTGTTCGTCGAAACGGAATATGCAGCGGATGCCGAATGCCTGCTCGCCCGCCGGCGGCCTTACAATGAAGGTGAGAAAGCGCTGTGGGCGGTGCACTCGCTGATGGTCGGCGGTCAGTCTCTCGGACCGGTGGAATACGAGACAGATCGTGCATGCTTCATTGGCCGGGGCCACACGCTTGCCCAACCGCAGGGGATTCGTTCCCACTTGCGTGGAACGGTAGGTGCTGTAGCGGACCCTGCCTTTATCATGCGACGGCGATTAACCATCGAGCCGGGTGAACGGGTGCAACTGTTCGCTATCACTGGTGTCGCGGAGACGAAGGAGGAGGCGATCAGCATCGTTCAACGGTTCTCTGGGGACCTTCAGGTAGAACGGACGTTTCAACTCGCCTGGACCCGCAGTCAAATCGAGCTTCGGCACTTGCATCTGACTGCCGCTGAGGCGAGGGTCTTTCAACGTTTGGCGGGCCAGGCGTTGTACGCGGCACCGCTGCGGGGAGAGCGAGAGAAAAGTATTGTGACGAATGCAAAAGGGCAGTCCGGCCTGTGGGCGTATGGAGTCTCCGGGGATTGGCCAATTGTACTGGTGCGAATCGCAGATATGGCCAATATCAAGTTTATCGTCAAGCTGCTGATTGGACATGAATATTTGTGCCGCAAGGGATTGCCGATCGACCTGGTCATCCTGAACGAATCGGCTGGCGGTTACCAGCAGGATTTGCAGGAAGCGCTGCGACGTTTGGTGGAACATAGCGTCGGACACCATGGTACAGGGACCGGGGGGGTTCATGTGGTTTCCGCCAATCAGCTGCCGGACGATGACAAGACACTTTTACTCTCCGTATCACGCATTGTGCTGCGTGCAGACGGCCCCAGTCTTCGAACGCAAATCAAATTGCCGCAGGCGGACACCATCTTGCCGGCGCCGCTCGTGCCAACTGCGCCGTTGCTCAGATTCGCAAACGGAAACGGCAACCAAGCTTCAGAGGACACGCACGATTTGATTTTCTTCAACGGTTGGGGAGGGTTTTCAGCAGATGGCCGGGAGTACCGGATCGTGCTCAAAAAAGGAAATCATCTGCCGGCGCCATGGATCAATGTGATCGCCAATCCACACTTCGGCTGCCTTGTTTCCGAACTCGGCACGGGGTACACATGGTGGCGCAACAGCCGTGAGTGCAAACTTACCCCGTGGTCGAATGATCCTGTGCTGGATCCACCCGGCGAAGTGTGCTATCTGCGTGACGAAGAAAGCGGCGAAATGTGGTCCGTCACGCCATCTCCCGCTCCTGCAGACAGACCTTACGTCGTTTCACACGGTCGGGGGTACACGCGCTTCCGCCATGAAAGTCACGGTCTCGTGCAGGAAGCAACCGTTTTTGTCCCGCTTAATGACCCCGTCAAGGTGGTCAAATTGCGACTGCAAAACCGGACTTCCGAGCGGAGGCGTCTGTCCGTCACGTATTACGCGGAATGGGTATTGGGCGTGCGGCGTGAAGCGAACGCCTCCTTCATCGTCACGGAGTGGAGCGAATCTGCCAAAATCTTGGTGGCACGCAACACCTATCAAGAGGCATTTCGAGATGCAACAGCCTTTTTGGGCGTATTTCCGCAGTTGGATATGTCTGCTGCCCGGACGGATCCGACAGAAGCCGAAGCGCAAGAAGCCACCGCCATCGAGACTCAAGATCTGTCTTGGACGGCGGACCGCAAGGAATTTCTCGGTCGCAATGGCACATTGGACCATCCTGCTGCAATGACCCGGGAAGGGCTGTCGGGCAATACGGGGCCACAGTATGATGCATGCGGTGCAGTGCAGACCAGGCTCACGATGGAACCTAATAGCGAACGGACAGTTTACATCCTGCTAGGTTGCGAACACTCGCCCGACGCCGCCATGAAGCTCGCGCAAAAATACAGCCAAACCCGCGTATGCGAGCAGGAATTCGAACTCGTACGAGAGTTCTGGGACGGTGTGTTGGGCCAGATCTCGGTTTCTACGCCCTGCCCGGAGATGGATGTTCTATTGAACGGCTGGTTGATCTATCAGGCGCTTGCCTGCCGAATGTGGGCGCGTACCGCTTTTTACCAGGCGGGTGGTGCGTACGGCTTTCGCGACCAGTTGCAAGATTCACTGGCTTTGCTTCACTCCCGCCCCGACCTCACGCGGGCACAAATTTTGCTCCACGCCGCGCATCAATATGAGGAAGGGGATGTGCAGCACTGGTGGCATGAAGAGACGAAATACGGTATTCGCACACGTATCTCCGACGATTTGCTATGGTTGCCGTATGCCGTCGCACGGTACATTGAACACACGGGGGACGACAGTTTACTTGAAGAGGTGGCACCGTTTCTTCATAGTGAACCTTTACGTGATGGCGAACATGAAAGGTACGAGCCCACACGAATCTCTGATCAAAAGGGAACGATTTTCGAGCACTGCTTGCGGGCGATTGACAGGTCTTTGGGCTTCGGAGAACACGGGCTTCCCCTGATCGGAATCGGAGACTGGAACGACGGAATGAACCGCGTCGGCGATTCTGGCCGTGGAGAGAGTGTGTGGCTTGGCTGGTTTCTGTGCGAAATCCTGAATCGATTCGAGGATTTGTGCAAGCGGCGCAGCGATGTCGAACGGGCCAGCCGCTATAGGAGAGTGCGGGAACAACTCGCCGCCTCTCTCGACAAACACGCCTGGGACGGGCAGTGGTTTCGGCGTGCCTTCACCGACGGCGGGCAATGGTTGGGCTCCATCCAGAACGAAGAATGTCGTATTGATGCTATTGCCCAGTCGTGGTCGGTCATCTCTGGAGCGGCGCCAAAGGACAAGTCGTTGCAGGCGATGCAGGCATTCGATCGGGAACTAGTGGATCGGGATCTATCCGTCGCCCGTCTGTTGACGCCCCCTTTTGACCGCACGGATCCGAGCCCCGGCTACATTCAGGGCTATCCGCCCGGAATTCGCGAGAACGGAGCCCAGTATACGCATGGTGTCATTTGGAGCGTCATCGCCTGGTGCCGGCTTGGGGACGGAGACAAGGCGTTTGAGTTGTTTCACATGTTAAATCCGCTGACTCACACCCGGACGTCCGGCGAAGTTCGACTGTATGCCGGCGAGCCGTACGTCATGGCGGCGGACATTTACACGGCTGACCCTCGTAAAGGTCGTGCCGGTTGGACGTGGTACACTGGCGCTGCGGGATGGATGTACCAAGCGGGCGTCGAGTGGATCCTTGGCCTGCGCCGGCGAGGAGAGCGGCTGTACATTCGCCCCTGCATTCCAAAAGAATGGCCGGAGTATTCTGTCAGATACCGTGTTGGAAGTGCAAGTTACCTCATCAACGTCAAAAATTCGGCATACCAGCCCGGTGGGGGGATCGCACTAATCATCGACGGACAGGAAGCGGATCTCGTAGAACATACTGTGCAGGGAGATCCCTGCATCGAATTGCGTGACGATGGGCAGGTCCACCATGTCGTTCTGACGATCTAAGTGCAGGGTAGTGGAGAAAATGAAAAAAAAGGGAGAAGGGAAGTTTGCACGGTGAAAATATACGTAAGGCAATTATCCCGTTAGCCGGTTTCGGAACCCGATTATTGCCAGCAACGAGGGCTTGGGCATGCTTCTTGTGTGCCCGCCTAATCATTCTCATAAGTACCTGGGGTTGGTCCCCGTATTACTATGGACGGAAATCGGTGGTCTCATAAATTTGGGCTCACAGGATAGGCTTTGTGTTGCGTAGAGTACAGTGTTGAATTCGAAGGGAGGAAAGATTATGTATTGGTATCCTCAGTTTGATTATTTCCATACAGGAGATGTACGGCAAATGCCCATGCCTATGCCCGGGACTGAAATGGAACGAATGCGGCGGATGATGGAGCAGCATATGGCAGTCACAAACGAGGTTTTAAGGATTGTTCGTGAAAATAACAGGTTGCTGGGACTGATCTACTCCCGGCTTGTGGGTCCTTATCCGGTTCGGGCAGACGCGGTGCAGGACACAACAGTGAACATAATTGGGGAGCAAAATTCTTTAAAGTCGAATCAATGAAACGGCAAGAGGTTCATTCCGAAGTTTACCGGGATGGATCTCTTGCTACCAGCATTTGCCCTGTTCAACTGACAACCATCCGTTCTTCATTATTCACCATTTATTCACTCTCGATTGCAAGCTATTTTTGCTAATATAGAAGTAGGATCAAAGGAGGGAAAGACATGAAGAAAACGTGGCTCATTGTGGCAACGGCTGCGGCCCTGTTGCTGGCGGGATGTGGATCGAACACCGCCTCCACCAGGTTCGAACTGGACAAGAAGCACAAACCCCTGCCTGATTATGTGACGAAAGCTCCTGCCATGATTCAGGAGACCTATATAATGGCAGCCCAAGATCCGGATGCGCTGGCTGCCGTTCCTTGTTATTGCGGTTGTTATGAAGAGGACGGGCATACCAGCAATCTGAACTGCTTTGTCGACAAGATGGGTCCCAACAAGGAAGTGCTGGAATGGGATCCCATGGGCATTGGCTGAGACATCTGTGTCGATATCGCACGTGATGCGGTAAAACAACACAAAGATGGCAAATCCCTGAAAGACATTCACTTCTATATCAAGGACAAATACGGGAAATCCGGCAAACCGACGCCAACGCCGGTGCCTCAATCATGAGGAGAAAGTTCCTGGCCGGCACCATCCTGGCAATTTTGGTGCTGGGAGCAGTTGCCTATGCCATGAGGGAACCGGAGCCGTCCTTTAATTCGGGTGATACGGCAAAAGGAAAGGAACTGTATGACGTCTATTGTGCAGCCTGTCATGGACTGGAAGGCAAAGGGAAGCCCACTGGATCGGCTCTTAACACGCCGGAGTATCTGAAAAACACGAGTGATGAACAGATTTGGAACGCCACAGCCTATGGCATCCCGGGAACCACAATGGGCCCCGCCCTGAAGGGGCAAGGCGGCGTCAAACAACTGTCAGAACGGGAAATCAGCCATATTGTGGCTTATCTCCGTTCGCTGCAAAAGTAATGATTCAACCAACTGACCGCCTGCTTCGCATGGCGGTCTTTTGTGCGCTTGGCAGCGCATCGTTCTAACGGGTGTAAGTCCCTAGACGGGTGGATACGATGACGCCTGCGTATGGTACAGCTTCGGAGTTGGCGAAAAGTACGTAAATTGCATCAAGAGATGAGACGCAGAGGCTGGAAAAGGGAACTGCCGGAAGTGAGAATGACAGCGTGGAGAAGTTCTAATTGCGAATACGTCAACTTTGCGTTGCCAAACAAGTGGTTTGAGGAGGTTGGTCTTTGCAGTCTGTCGAGCATTTACAATGAACAATCTTGAATCCGAGAAATACGATGTTTTATTTTTCTGTTCCATATAAGAGAACAGTTGTCTTATGCTCCTGTCAGTTGTTTGGTAATTTAAACATGAGAATGTGACGATTCCGATTATCTTGAACAAGGAGGGATTGAGATGACAATCGAAATGGGAGTATTGACAACTCATGTTCCCAGGATTTGCCACGAAGATCATGTGGCTGATTTCCAAAAGCCCATGGTGCAGGCAATGAAAGAAGTTTCAAAAACAATATACAGTATTCAACCGGATGTACTCGTCATTGTATCGTGCCACTGGAATTCCACATTTCACCATTTTGTGGATACCACACAGCGGCACAAAGGGATTCTGACCGCATTCGAATGTCCGGAACTAATTTCTGATGTTCCATATAACTACCCGGGCGATGAGCAACTTGGAAAACAACTGGTGGAAGCGGGGAAAAAAGCGGGACTTCCCGTTATCGAAGTCAATGATCCGACATATGTCTGGGATTACGGGACAGTGGTACCGCTTCGTTATCTTGTTCCCAATGAAGACATACCTATAATCGACTTGTCGGTCGTTTGGGCGGCCAGTCTTGATGAAACCTACACTTGGGGACAGCAGATCGGCAAGGTTTTGCGTGAAAGCGACAAACATGCGGTATTTGTCAGCAGCGGCGCTCTTTCCCACAATCTTGTGAGAGGTCCGGAATTGATGCCGACTTTATCCGAGCAGGCTTTGGATAAGCAGTTTACCGAGTATTTAATTAATGGCGACTTCACATCTGCCCGAAATATGCTTCCCCAATATGCGAGAGCGGCCGGAGTCGAATCCGGAGGACGCCATCTTGCGATGCTTCTTGGTGTTCTGGAAGGGGATTATCGCGGGAACTTTTTGGCATACGGCCAATCGTCCGGGAGCGGAAATGTGGTTATGACGTTTCAAGCATAAATGACCGATGCGGCGGTTAGTTCATCTGCCGCTGATATGTTTTTGTGCAAAGGAGTAGCTGATATGGTTCAGAAAATAGTGGCTGCGGTCGCTGTAAGAGAGAAACAGACTGAACTGAGAGAATTTGACGTTCCGGACATCCCTCCTGATGCAGGGCTGTTAAAGGTGGAAATCGCAGGAGTTTGCGGAACGGATGTGTCCTACTACAAAATGATTAAGGAACCAAAAATTTTAGGACACCATGTAGTGGGTCATATCGAAAGGATTGGTGAAATTGCCGCGAAGCGATGGGGGGTAAAAAAGGGAGACCGGGTTGCCATGGAAGAATATATACCTTGTGGACAATGCGAGCATTGTCGCAAAGGGCAGTACCGTTCATGCTTATTTACCGATCCGCGGGCAGGCGGCATCCGCTATGGAGCAACCCCTGTAACACTCTCCCCGTCCCTGTGGGGTGGATTCAGCCAATATATGTATCTTCATCCAAATGCGGTCATGCACAAGATGCCCGATCACGTGCCCGCTGTTGAGGCTGCACTCACGTTGCCGCTGGCGAACGGTTTTGAGTGGATGTCCATTGTGGGCAAAGTGGGACCGGGGAAAGTGGTTGTGATTCAAGGACCGGGTCAGCAGGGACTTGCCTGTGCTTTGGCCGCCAAGGCTGCCGGAGCAGAATGCGTCATCGTTACAGGTCGTACGACCAGTGCAAGGAGATTGGAGCTGGCTCGCGAGCTGGGAGCGGACTATACGGTGAATATTCAAACAGAGGATTTAAAGGAGTGCGTCTACGAGATTACCGGAGGAAAAATGGCGGATGTGGTAATTGATGTCACTTCTGGTGGAAGCGATCCGGTTCAGTCCTCGATGGAAGCAGCCAACAAAGGGGCTACCGTGATTTTTGGCTCTTACAAATACCAGACCATTTCTGACTTTAACATTGATATGGTGGTTGCAAAAACATTAAACCTGAAGGGAGTACGTGGCCATAGCTATGAGTCGGTCAAGATGGCGATCGAGTTCATTGCTTCGGGGAAATTTCCACTCAGAAAAATGAATTCCCATGATTATCCGTTGCATGACACTGATAAGGCTCTGAAAACTGCCGGAGGGGAGGGGGAACCTTCTCCGTTGCTTGTCACTGTTTCACCGTGGAAGCGCTGAGAACCAAACAAGTTAAAAATTTTCTTAATCATTCTATATATCAGAATTCCCGTAGAGAAACATAGATACACAAAAAGTTGTGATGAAAACAGTTGACTTAATAAAAATAGCGGCAGGAGGCATAAAATGAAGAAGTTGCGTTTGAGTTTCGGTTGCTGGGATTATGATCGGATTCGACCCCTGACGGATGGTACGGTTCCTGTCAAGGGAATTGAATTGAATTGGCTCAATATGCAGGTGGAAGAAACATTTTGGAGGATGATGCGTCATCAGGAATTCGACGTGTCCGAATTATCTCTGTCCTCCTATCTAATCGCGAAAGATCGTGGTTTTCCAAAATTCACAGCGATTCCGGTTTTTATGTCACGTTCCTTCCGCCATTCAGGCATTTACATTAATGTAAATTCCGGAATCAAAGAGCCTTTCGATTTGCGGGGGAAACGGGTCGGAATCCCGGAATACCAATTAACCGCATGTCTTTGGATTCGGGGGATACTGCAGCATGAATACGGTGTCAGACCGTCTGATATGTGGTGGTTCACCGGCGGGGAAGAGACTCCCGGACGCATTGAAAAAGTCGCTCTCCGGTTGCCGCCCGAGATAAACATTCAATCTATCGCTCCCGATCAAACATTAAATGAAATGCTGGAATCGGGCCAATTGGATGTGCTGATCGCGCCACGGGCCCCCTCCTGTTTTTTAAAAGGTTCTCCCAATGTCAAACGTCTGTTCCCGGACTATGTATCCGTTGAAAAAGAATACTACCGAAAAACGGGAATCTTTCCGATTATGCATATTGTGGCGATCAAAGACGAAATTTTGGAGAGAGACCCCTGGGTGGCTGTGAATTTGTATCAAGCCTTTGTGGAGGCAAAGCAAAGAGTCTACGATGGATTTAACCAGACTGCCGCTTTGAAGGTCACCCTTCCCTGGTTGTTGGCCGAACTGGAAAAAACCAAGCAACTCATGGGAAATGATTTTTGGCCTTACGGAGTGAAACAAAACAGACAAACACTTGAAGCCGCGATCAGCTATTCCCATGAACAGGGGCTGGTTTCCCGGAAGCTGGAAGTGGAAGATTTATTTGCTAAAACGACATTGGAAGAGTTTGTGATTTAGCGGCCAAAATTCTTTTTTCTGTTCCATATGGAAGAACGATGGTTTTCTCCAGATCACGATTTCATTTACAGTTTAAAAATCTTAATATTTGGATTGTTCGAAACAGAAGGGGGTCACCTGTTATGTGGTCGGTAAAGAAAAAACATTCGACAGCACTGCGTGTTCTGTTTGTTCTCGTGCTGGGTGTACTTGTGGCCGGTTGTGGAACTGCACCAATTTCCGGCGGAGATCAACCTGTCTCCTCGTCAGGTGCGGGAGCCAAGAGTCAACCGGATCAAACAACTCAGCTAAAGGTTGCGCTTCCGTCCAAAAATGTGAGTTACCTTCCTTTTTATGTGGCGGATAAAAAAGGGATTTTTAAGAAGTACAACCTGGATGTCAGTTATACCACTGTACAAGGTGGAGTTACAGCATTGCGCGGTTTGCAGACGGGAGAGTTTCAAATAATCTCCAGTTTGCCTGAATCGGTTATCACAGGCGTTGCGGAAGGCGCAAATGTAAAACTGATCGGCACGTTGGATGATAAATCGATGTATTCGATTTTTGTACTGCCGGAAATTAAAAGCGTGCAGGATTTGAAAGGAAAAGTGGCCGCCACGAATCGCCCCGGCAACGGAACGGATATTCAACTTCGCTGGTGGTTGAAGAAAAACGGTCTTGAGCCCGGAAAAGACGTGCGAATTATTGAAGCAGGTGAAAACCCCGGTCGATTGCAAGCGCTGATTACTGGTCAAGCCCAGGTCACGATTTTAAGCCAGCCTACAGACTTAAAAGCGGAAGAAGCCGGTATGAAACGGTTGGCTCTTATGCGTGACGAGTTAAAGACCTATAACCATAACATGATTGTGGCCAATGGGAATTTATTGAAAAATCAGCCTGAGGTGGCCAAAGCGTTTATGGCGGCAGAAGCGGAGGCTGTAGCCTTCATCAAAAATCCGGCTAACCGGAATGAAATAGTCAAATTGGTCATGGAAGAATTGCAAATGAGCAAGGAAGCAGCGGCCAAATCGGTTGAATTTGTTTTGCCCGCCCTGGCGGATCAGGGAAAGATGAATCTTGAGGGAGTGAAATGGGCGATCGATACCACGAAAGAAGCCGGAGTCCTGAAAAAAAATCTTCCGGTGGACCATGTGGTAGACGAAAGGTACTACGTGAAGTAACGTGAAACAATTGAGGGCAGATTTCGACAAGAGAATGTCCTCGATTTTACAGATGGCAGGAGGAAAATCAATGGCGGATACACGAATTCCGTTGCTCAAGTTTGATTCCATAAACGTTGTGTACAACCAAGGAAAAGCGAACCAGGTTCATGCCCTGAAAGACGTATCCGGCGAAATCCATGAAGGGGAGTTTGTTTCCATTATCGGACCGAGCGGCTGCGGGAAGAGTACTTTATTGCATACACTGGACGGTTTGATAAAGCCGACATCCGGTTCGATCCATGTGAACGGTCGGCAAGTGGAGGGCCCCGGCGGGGATCGGGCGATGGTGTTTCAGGATTTTGCGTTAATGCCCTGGCATACGGTTTATCAAAATGTAGCTTTTGGCTTAAGATTGGCTGGCAAACCGGATCGGGAAATCCGGGAACGTGTTATGCACTACATTCAATTGGTGGGGCTTGAAGGTTTTGAAGGCAAATACCCGCACCAGCTTTCAGGCGGCATGAAGCAGCGTGTAGGGATTGCCCGGGCTTTTGCCGTTGACCCGAAAGTCCTGTTGATGGATGAACCATTTTCGGCGATCGATGAACAAACCAGGGAAATCATGCAGGAAGAAGTCCTGAAAATTATGTTGTATGAGAAAAAAACGGTCATTTTTATCACCCATTCCATCGATGAAGCTGTATTCCTGTCAAACCGGATTTTCTTAATGTCCGTTCGGCCAGGCAAGATCGTGGATGATTTGAAAATCGACGTTCCCTATCCCCGAACATTGGAAACGAAAACGTTACCCGAATACCAGAGTTACAAGGCGAAAATCTGGGATCACCTTAAAGGAGAGGTGGCACGACAATATCTGAGGGGGGAAGCGTAATGGAAAGAAGATTACAGATTTCACCGGCTTTCTCTTATCCGTTCGGTGCATTGCTAATAGTGTTGGCGATCTGGGAATTTTTTGGCCAGACCGGAATGATTGATCCTTTTATGTTTAGTTGGCCTAGCAGAATCATGGTAAAGGCTTGGGAATTTACCTCCGACGGCAGTTTGTTTGAGCATTTGGCGGTAAGCGCAGTGGAAGTGGGAATCGGGTTTGCGATGGCTTTAATCGGAATTCCGATAGGACTTGCCATGGGCCATTGGAAAAAAATGGAGTATACTTTTGACCCATTCGTGACCGCATTATATACAACTCCCATGATTGCTTTAACGCCTTTATTTGTATTATGGTTTGGTCTTGATATACTATCTAAAATCATGATGGTGTTTGCCTTGTCCGTATTTCCGATATTGATCAATACAATGGCAGGTGTAAAGACAACGGATCCTTCCCTTATCAAAGCGGCTCGTTCTTACGGTGCCAGTGAATTCCAAATGTTTAAGGAAGTGATTTTCCCGTCGACTATTCCGTTTATTGTAACCGGTATCCGGTTGGCGATCGGTCGGGCATTGATTGCAGTGGTTGTGGCCGAAATGCTGGCCGCGAATGTGGGAATCGGATACGCAATTCGCCATGCTTCGGAGCTTTTCCGTACGGCCGAGTATCTGGCCTATGTTGTGGTGTTGATGGTTCTTTCCATTCTCTTGACTGAATTGTTAAAAGCGGTGGAACGAAAAATAGCCCCTTGGCGAATCTAGAGCAGGTATGGCGATAAATTGTAAAGACTGCGCTGCATGCGCAGTCTTTTTGTTGATTGTATGAAGAATTGCAGTTTGATCGTAAAAATCGTCAGTATGTTTCATATGTAAGAACGCATATATTTCGAGTTATAAATTATACCATGTAAAATCAAAAATAAGCAAGGAGTTTCAAAGTGAGTTTCAAAGTGATTCCAAAAAATTCTGAAAGGGAGAGATGAATGATGCTGACACGGGAAGACAATGAAAGAATTACACTTGTGGGGTCCGGGACTCCAATGGGGGAGGTGTTCAGAAGGTACTGGATTCCAGCCGTCTTGTCGGAAGAGTTGCCGGAACCGGATTGTCCTCCGGTTCGGGTGAAGCTGCTGGGCGAGAACCTGGTAGCTTTCAGAAATTCCAACGGTCAGGTCGGCCTGTTGGATAGGTACTGTCCGCATCGCCGAGTAGAGCTGTTCTGGGGCCGGAATGAAGAGTGCGGACTGCGATGTGTATATCACGGTTGGAAGTTTGATGTCAAGGGCAATTGTGTGGATATGCCAAATGAACCGGCGGAAAGCAACTTCAAAAATAAAGTAAAGATAAAATCTTATCCTGTTCATGAGGCGGGAGGAGTAGTTTGGACATACATGGGACCTGAATCCGAAATACCTCCGCTCCCTGATTACGAGTGGGTAAGAGCACCGGAGACACACAGGTTCATTTCCAAGACCTATCAGGAAAGCAACTGGCTGCAGGCTTTGGAAGGAGGCATCGATACCTCCCATTCATCATTTGCCCATAACAACAACATTGCTGACAAAAATATGTTGCGCAACCGTGCCACGGCGCCAAAGCTTGAAGTTGTCAAGACACCGTACGGTTACAATTATGCGGGAATACGGGATCTTGGAGAGGAGGGAAATTACGTCCGGGCTTACCAGTTCGTTATGCCGTTTCAGCAAATGAGGGGACAGATGTGCAAATGGACGGATGGAAGCAGAGAAGAGTATCCAACTGTCAGAGGTCATATGTGGGTTCCCATCGATGACTACAATACTTACGTATACAATTTCATGTATTCGGCTGATCCGTCAGTCCCGCTTCCGCATGAATTCGTAATGGAACAGGAGAAATATTTCGGTCGGGGTCCCGACGACTATATTCCCGGTTCCGGATACCGGTTGAAGCGAAACAGAACCAATGACTATCTGATCGATCGCGAAGTGCAGAGAACAAAAACCTTCACCGGAATTGAAGGAATCAATACACAGGATATGGCGTTTCAGGAAAACATGGACGGGGCAATTGTCGATCGCACCATAGAACGGCTAGGTACAGCGGACGCTGCAATTATCGCCGCAAGACATCTGCTGATTGAGGCTACAAGAGAAGTCCAGAATGGCAACAAACCCCGGGGAGTCGATTCCCAAACATACAACAGAATACGGGGGTGCGATAAAATACTGCCTAAAGGAGTAGATTGGAAAGAAGCATTAAAGGAAGAGATGACTGCGCTTTACTAGGTTTTCTTTTCTATGGGAAAGGGTACGCAAGCGTAATTCGACAAAAAGGGCGGGAAACCGCCCTTTTCCTGTAGGATAGGCTGTCAAAAAGATCAGGGATTTTACGGGCAATTACCAGGGGATTCCCCGATGTCTTCTGAACTTTGTTCTGTCTATAATTGTTATAACGAAGTTTTATCAAGTAGAGCCATGAAAGGAGAGAATCGCGATGTTTAATCAATGTAAGTTGTACGTCAACAAAGAACGGGTGTCGTGTCCGTTAAAGGGAGACATTGACATTGAACGTTGTTTTGATTGCAATTTCCTGAAAAAACTGGATTTGGAAGACAGAACCCCTTCTGTTATTTGTCATGGCTTGCGGAAAGTAACTGACCGGACAGCTTGGAATGAGGCAGAAAAGTACTCTTGATGTGGTCAGTTCCAGTATTCATGCCAATTTTTTCGCACATGTTCCAAATGTTCTTTTGGTGGAAGCGCAATTGCAGGGAACTTGTGTTTTTGGGTCGCATCGATCCCCATTTTCGATGAGGTTCTCCTCGAGTTGTCCAACTGGGCTACTTCATCTGCTGCTTGTGACGGGTCAAGGCGAACAGCCGGCATATCTTCAATAATGAACACATCCTTGTGCGGTTGAACCCGCCAGGAGATAGCCCAGTTGAGCATGAATTGGTTCCGGATGTCGATATCGTCATCCACAACCACACAGAATTTAGCCAATGTGGGGTCGACCGACCATGCAGCCAGCATCACCTGCCTCACTTGTCCTTCATGCTCTTTTTTCATTGAGATCGCCAGATAAGCGGCCGCTCCACCCGCTTCCAGCAGGTGTACATCCTTGACAGGCAGCTTGAGGTCGTGTACCAGATGTTTATAGATTGCCGCCTCTCTGCCAATGCTGCGAATCATGCTGGATTCGCTGGGAGGCATCTGACTGAGGAATGCTTGATAAATAGGATTGTCACGGTGAGTAATGCAGGTGATGTCCATCACATATGACATCGCGGTCGGACCCATGTAACCGGGATATTCTCCAAAAGGACCTTCTTCTTCCAGGTAATTCGGTCGAAAATACCCTTCAATCACTATTTCGGCCGTGGCCGGTACATAAATATCATGCGTCTCGCATTTCACGACATCGACCGGTTCTCCCCGCAATCCGCCTGCCGCCGCCAGTTCGTCCAATCCGTAGATCATCCGCGCAACGGAACATAGTCCGATCGACGGATCGGTTCCCAGAACAATCGCAACCGGTGTCGGTTCATTCCTTGCGTCCCACATTTCTTTATGTTTGCGTCCATGCTGCACAAAATTGATCCAAACTCCGACCTTGTTCCGTTCTTTCAACATTACACGGTATACCCCGACATTCTGCACCCCTGTTTCCGGATCCTTCGTGAACACAAAAGGCGAAGTCAGGTAAGGGGCAGGATCTTCTCCTACAGTCCAGGTCGGAACGGGAAATTTGAATATATCCACATCGTCGCCCTTCAAAATGTTTTCTTTGCAAGGACCGGTTTCAACGATCCTGGGAGGAACCGGATTTTTTTGTGCCTGTGCCCATTTTTCCTGGATCCCGTCAGGTGTCGTTTCCAATGCGAGTGAGTATATCGATCGGGATCCTCCCAAAATGCCAAACACTACAGGTGATTCGTGACCTTTCACATTCGTAAACATAAGAGCAGGGCGTTCCGACTCGTGGATCGTCTGGAAAGCAATGCGTCCCACTGCTGCAATTTCCCAATCTTTGTCAACCTCTTTTTCGATGATTTTCAATTTTCCGGCTTTTTTTAGTGCATCCAGATATTCACGCAGATCTTGATAAGGCATGATTTCGCTCCTCCTTGTTCTGTTTTTCGTTTGTCGCTTTTATCCTAGCATGAAAAAGGAAAATCTATCATTCGAACCTCTTTATAGGACCATTATGAAATCGAAATGGTTTATAACATTGATGACCAATATAATTCCTGTAGAGGATAGATAAGATGGAAAATTCAAAACAAATTGTCGGGAAGGAGTGGTGAGCTGTTTGAAAATCGTTGTTGGAATCACGGGAGCGACCGGAGCCATATATGGAATCCGTCTTTTGGAAGAGCTTAAGGCTGCCGGTGCGGAAACCCACCTTGTAATGTCAAAATGGGCTGAGGCTACGATCCGGTTGGAGACCGGATACACAGTTTCTGAAGTTGCGGCTTTGGCATCCGTTGTACATTCCTCCACCAATCAAGCCGCGTCAATTGCAAGCGGTTCATTTCGGGTTGACGGCATGGTGATTGCGCCATGCAGCATGAAAACATTGGCCGGCATTCGTGTCGGTTTGGCTGACGGGTTGATCAACCGGGCGGCTGACGTAATGCTCAAGGAAAGAAAAAAACTGGTCCTGCTGGTCCGGGAAACGCCATTCAACGATATCCATCTGGAGAATATGCTTGCGCTTTCCAGAATGGGTGCCGTAATCCTGCCGCCGGTTCCGGCCTTTTACAACCATCCGGCCACCATTGATGACATTGTGAACCACATTATCGCAAGGACATTGGACCAGTTTGGAATTGAGAATCGGCTGACCAAACGGTGGAAAGATCATGCCCCTCCCGGACAAGTTTCGGAATGTTCAACAGTTCCCCAGCTTGCTGACAGAACCGTTCCCAGAAAGAGAGGGGCAGTGTAATGGCAATCACAGTGTTAGTCGAATACAGGGTGGAGGATGACAAGCGGGATGTGTTTCTGGGACTTGTTCCGGAGCTGAAGCAGGAACTGGAGGCATGGGGGGGCAAGCGATTTCGGGCATACGAAGGGGCAGATCAGGCCGGTCTGTTTGTTGAAGAATTTTCCGTAGAGGATATGGAGCAGTACCGCAAGATAAAGACAATCCGCCAGACCGGGGACTCCCCGTTTTGGAACAGATTTAACGAATGCGTTTCCGGAGGATCCGCAAAAGTCCATATGTGGGCGTTTCGGGAAATTACGGCAAAGGAGTGAGGCATAAAGCAATCGGGGTCAAACGGAGAGAGGCGGATTTTAAGGTTAACCGAGAGGGGGCATTGGTTGCGATGTTTCTTAAAAGAAAGCAGTCAAATGCAATTTCATTAATCGCTTTGCTGACAGGAACGCTGATTGCCGGTTGCGGTCAAACGGTCAACAGTCCAAAACCCTCTGATTCAACCGAGAAAACGTCAAGTGAACAAATATATCTTTATCAAGGTTCCGACCGTGATCAAAAACTGGTTGAAAACGCAAAAAAAGAAGGTACAGTCACACTTTACACGTCAATGAATCTGGACGACTCCCAACCCCTTACCGATGCGTTTGAAAAAAAATACGGGATTAAGATTGTACTATGGCGGGCCGGCAGCGAAAAAGTGGTTCAACGGGCCATCACAGAAGCAAAAGCTAAACGATTTGATGTCGACGTGATTGAGACAAACGGTCCGGAAATGGAAATGCTGGCACGGGAGCAGCTTGCACATGAGTTCTACAGTCCTTACTTCAGCGATTTGCCGCCGGAAGCGATTCCCGCTCATAAAAAATGGGTGGCAGACCGCTTTAACTTTTTTGTGATGGCGTACAACACCAACAAGGTCAGCCCTGCTGAAGCCCCAAAGACGTATCAGGATTTTCTTGACCCGAAGTGGAAGGGAAAAATAGCCCTCGAGTCCTCCGATACCGAATGGTTTGCCACTCTAGCAAAGATCTGGGGTGAAGAAAAAGGCTTGCAATACTTCAAAGCACTGGCAGACATGAACCCGATCATCCGGGAAGGCCATACCCTGATGGGTGAACTGGTTGCTTCCGGCGAAATCCCGATTACCTTGACCGTGTACAACCACTATGCCGAACAGTTGAAGAAAAAGGGAGCCCCGATCGAATGGGTGCCGCTGGAACCGACGATTGGCCGGCCAAACGGGATATCAGTCATGAAAAATGCCCCGCATCCGCATGCGGCTCTGCTGTTTGCAGATTTCGTCCTGTCGCCTGAAGGACAGGAAATCATCAATAACCGCGGCAGGGTGCCATCAAGTACAAAGGTGAAAACCAACCTGAACAATTTCAAGTATAAAATGGCGGATCCTGTAGTGGTCCTGGACGAATGGGACAAGTGGAACAAAATGTGGGAAGATCTTTTTTTAAAGTCGAAAAAATAGAAGATGCGGAGCCAGGGGAGTGGCGGACAGCAATGCCGCTTCATTCCCCTCTTCTTATGGGGGATCACAATGCCGCTGTTGTTGGCACGGGGCTTTAAGATCGGAATTCCAAAACATTTCGGCGTGGGGCGACAGCGGTTTCCTGCGATGACGAATCAGCAGCGTATCCCTCGACAAATTAAGGGGCGGTTTCAGGGGAACCGTTTTCAGTCGTCCTTCCAATATTTCCGATTGGACCGCCATTGAGGGGACAAATGAGATTCCGAGTCCGCAGCTGACCATTTGCTTTGTCGTTTCCACATGATCAAGTTCCATGCCGATCCTTGGCGCAACCCCATTTGATTTAAACCAGGCGGTGACCGATGACCAAATCGAAGATTTGCGGGCGAAAGCGATAATCGTTTCCTGGTTGAAATCATCGGGACACACGAACTGTTTTTCACCCCATGGATGAAGCCGGGAAACAATCGGAATGATGGGATCCGCAAATAACCACTTAACCTCAATTCCCATCAACTGAAACGGACCGCGAATCAAACCCAATTCAGCCCGGCCGGTCATCACCCAATCAACAATCTCCGATGTGGATGCGGTTGTGACATGAAAACGAGCCCGGCCATCAATTTCGCGAAATGATTGGATCAGCGTGGGCAGGAAATAGCTGGCAACAGTCGGGACCGACGAAAGTTGAATCATGTGGGGGGAATGTTTCATTTTATTGATCTCGTGAACACCCAAGTCAATCAGCTCAAGGGTCCGATTCACATAACGAAGCAGTTGTTCTCCGCGTGAAGTCAACTGAATGCCTCGTCCTTTTCGGGAAAACAGCATGCACCCCAGTTCCTCTTCAAGTGTCCGGATCCGGCTGAACACTGAGGATTGGCTCATGAACAGCTTTTCGGATGCTTTGTTGATACTCTGCAGATGAGCCACTTTTTGAAACGTTCTCAGGAGTTCAATATCCATCGTGATCCCCCAAAACGAATCTGCTCTTTAAAAACAGCAGAAAAGAATTTGCGGTTTCCGGCAGTTCCCATTGCGGAATCACGGCGGAAATCGGACGGAGGATTGGCGGCCCCTCTATCCTTCCTGCAGTCAAAAGACCGGTTTCAAGTTCATTTTTCACCGTCAGCTCCGGCAAAAAGGCGACTCCTTCCCCTGCCAGCAGCATCTGTTTGACCGTCACAGTATGGTTCAGCTCCATAGTGATTTTTGGCTGGACTCCCGCCGCAAGAAAACGTTTTTCAATTTCACCCCAAGTATCCGAATTTCGCCGGTAAAACACAATCGGCTCATTTTGCAGATCGGGCAAGCTTACCGATTCCTTTAATGCCAGGGGGTGATTGTTCGGGAGAATCAGCAGAAACTTCTCGAAAAATAACGGAAAGGAAGAAACAGTGCTGTTTGGCACCATTCCGCGAACCAGCCCGATATCTATGATGCCGTCTGCAATCATTTTCAGAATGTTTTCTGTCCCGTCCGTATAGATTTGCCACTGAATGTCCGGATGAAGAACGCGAAATTCCTGCAGGATTTCCGGCAGCACGAAAGTATTAAAGGAAGGCGTGCCGGCGATCGCCAAAAAATTTCCGTCCGGTCCGGCGGATATACGGTCAACCGCCGATTGAAGCACTTTCAGGGCACGGTCGACGTGCGACAGAAATATTTCTCCCGCCGGCGTGAGCACGGCTTTTTGTCCTGTGCGTAAAATTAAAGTCTCCCCGAGTTCGTCTTCCAGTGCTTTGATGCGCATGGTAGCGGTAGGTTGTGAAATCCCGAGTTCGCGGGAAGCACGGCTGAAGCTTTTTTCCCTGGCCAATTTTTGCAAGGTCAGCAGCTGTTGCGTATCCATCGCAATCCTCCACAATTTTTACACACTGATATCACATGCGTCAAAAGGGTCTTTCTTTATATTACTCTTGCTTTGATCCGGATTTTTCTCCTGATTCCACATAGAAGAACAACGATATTGTTTCGATATTGGCAGAAATCTATCATAAGTTCAAAACAGTACAAATATTGTAAACGCGGGGAGGCTGTGAAAATGGCAATACAACAAGCGGCACCGACGGAAGTGAAAGCCATCGACTGTTTGCATTATATCGATGGAAAATATGTTCCTTCACTTGACGGGAAAACATTTGACAATGTGAATCCGGCAACGGGCGAAAAAATCGGAATCGTGGCAGAAGGCGGAAAACAGGAAGTTGACCTGGCTGTGCAGGCTGCCAGGAAAGCTCTTAACGGTCCCTGGAAAAAAATGAGCGCTAATGACCGCATAGCTGTGATTCGTCGTATCGGAGACATCATTTTGGAAAGAAAGGATGAACTGGCGGCACTGGAATCATTGGACACGGGGAAACCGTTCTGGCTCTCAAGCAGCATTGATATCCCGCGTTCCGCTTATAACTTTCACTTTTTTGCCGACTATCTGAGATCTCTGGGAACTGAAGCTTATCAGATGGATGATGTGGCAATCAACTATGCGATTCGTCGGCCTGTCGGCGTCGTAGGCTTGATTAACCCGTGGAATCTGCCTTTGCTGCTGTTGACCTGGAAGCTGGCTCCATGCCTGGCTGCAGGGAATACTGCAGTATTGAAACCTGCAGAATTGACACCGATGACCGCAACCGTTCTGGGAGAGATCTGCAGCGACGCGGGTGTTCCAGATGGGGTTGTCAACATCGTGCACGGCTTCGGCCCAAATTCAGCCGGTTCCGCGCTAACGGAACATCCGGATGTCAACGCGATTTCCTTTACGGGAGAAACCACCACCGGAAAAATCATCATGGCGGCTGCCGCAAAAACGTTAAAACGACTCTCCTACGAATTGGGCGGCAAGAATCCGAACATCATTTTTGCCGATTCCAATCTGGACGAAGTGATTGAAACCACTTTGAAATCCAGTTTCGTCAACCAGGGGGAAGTTTGCTTATGCGGTTCCCGCATTTATGTGGAACGATCTGTGTACGATCAGTTTCTCACCAAGTTTGTTGCGAGAACGAAAGAGTTGGTTGTCGGTGATCCCTTTGATCCCAAAACCAAAATAGGAGCTTTGGTCAGCGAAGAGCATTACGAACGGGTAACCGGTTATATTGAACTGGCGAAGCAGGAGGGCGGGCAGATCTTGACCGGCGGCCGGAGACCCGAAGGGCTGGACAAAGGTTTCTTCCTTGAACCGACAATCATTGTCGGGCTCGACCGCAGCTGCCGTGTCGTGAAGGAAGAAATTTTCGGGCCGGTGGTTACCGTGATTCCGTTTGACACCGAAGAAGAAGTGATCGACCAGGCGAATGACACCCATTACGGGTTGAGCGCCTCGATCTGGACAAACGATTTGCGCCGTGCGCACCGGGTGGCCGCACAGATCGAAGCGGGCATCATCTGGGTAAATACCTGGTTTTTGCGGGATTTGCGGACTCCGTTCGGCGGAATGAAACAAAGCGGAATCGGACGTGAAGGCGGTATGCACAGCTTTGAGTTTTATTCCGAGCTGTCCAACATCTGCATCAAGCTGTAAAAAGAGGGGGATCGGATTTGAGCGCCAAGGATACGGAAAAAATCAGACGATGGGCGGATCATCTGGCACAGGCTGAAGTGAGCCGAAGCGGCGTCGCTCCTTTGACAGAACTGGATCCGCACATCTCCATGGAAGAAGCCTACCAGGTTCAACTGGTGACAATCGGACGGAAAGTGGAGTCCGGCCACCGCATCGTGGGAAAGAAAATAGGCCTCACTTCTCTGGCGATGCAAAAGCTGCTGGGTGTAGATCAGCCTGATTACGGTCATTTGCTGGACAGCATGGTTGTGGAAAACGGCGGGAGCATTCCGTTTGACCGAGTCCTGCAGCCGAAAGTGGAAGGAGAGATCGCTTTTGTGCTGAAAAGGGATCTTGCCGGACCGCGAGTAACCCAGCTCGATGTCCTGCTGGCAACCGATTATGTGCTCCCTGCTCTCGAGATCGTTGACAGCCGCATCAAGGACTGGAAGATCAAACTCTCGGACACGATTGCGGACAATGCGTCCTCCGGACTCTTTGTTCTGGGAGGCAAACCGCTTGCGGTCGAATCGCTTGACCTTGCCCAGACAGGCATGGTGCTCTGCAAAAACGGGGAGATCATGAATACCGGAGTTGGAGCGGCAGCTTTGGGCAACCCGGCGGCATGCGTCGCTTGGCTGGCCAACAAGTTGTCCGAGTTCGGCATTGCGCTGAAGGCGGGTGAAGTCATTCTGTCCGGCGCTCTGTCTGCCGCCGTCAACGCTGAGCCGGGAGACATTTTCAGCGCCCGTTTTGCACATTTGGGAGAAGTGAGCGTTCGATTTACTGCTTGATCAGGTGATATTATAGTAGCTCGGAATTAGAGACATGATTCTGAGTCTGAATAAGGGGTGAAGTGGCTACAATCGTTCATTTTTGTTTAGTTTGAAAGCCATTTT
>NZ_BDUF01000056.1:60394-75657 GCF_002335525.1 Effusibacillus lacus | reverse complement strand
TATCCCTGTAACTCAAGAATACAAAAAAATCGCTCAAGAATAACGGATTTCATTCCGTTTTGTGCCTTGAGCGAAGCGAAAGGAATGGGTATAAACCATGAATTTTGATTACACTGACAAGGTCAAGAAACTGCGAGCCCAATTGATTGAATTTATGAATGAGGTGGTATACCCCAACGAGAAGGTATATGAGCAGCAGGTGAATGAGGCTCCGAATCGTTGGGCGGTCGTTCCGCCTATTATGGAGGAGATGAAAAGGCAGGCCAGAGCAGCCGGTTTGTGGAACCTATTCCTGCCTGAAAGCGAATATGGTGCCGGGCTTACCAACCTTGAGTACGCACCCTTGTGCGAGATCATGGGCCGATCCCATATTGCCCCGGAGGTGTTTAACTGCAATGCCCCGGACACAGGCAACATGGAAGTTCTGGTGCGGTACGGAACCAAAGAACAACAGAAACAGTGGCTGGTACCGCTGCTGAATGGAGAAATTCGTTCCTGCTTTTCGATGACCGAACCGGATGTTGCCTCCTCCGACGCTACCAACATTCAGGCTAGCATCGTTCGGGATGGCGACGAGTATGTAATCAACGGACGCAAGTGGTGGTCCTCCGGTGCCGGAGATCCCCGCTGCAAGATTGCGATCGTAATGGGCAAGACCAATCCGGACGCGCCCAAACACGAACAGCAATCAATGATTCTTGTACCGCTTGATACTCCAGGTGTGAAGATCGAACGAATGCTGCCGGTGTTTGGCTATGACCATGCTCCGCACGGCCACGGGGAGATTACATATGACAATGTCCGCGTTCCGGCAAGCAACATCTTGTGGGGTGAAGGCAAGGGGTTTGCCATCGCCCAGGGGCGTCTCGGGCCGGGCCGGATCCATCACTGCATGCGTTTGATCGGTGTTGCGGAACGGGCGCTGGAACTGATGGTGGAACGTGTGAAAAACCGGGTTGCGTTCGGCAAACCGCTGGCTCAGCAAGGTGTTGTGCAGCATTGGATTGCCGAATCCCGCCTCGAAATCGAACAGGCAAGGCTTTTGACCCTGAAAGCCGCTTATATGATGGATACGGTCGGAAACAAAGTGGCCAAGAAAGAAATTGCGATGATCAAAGTGGCAGCTCCGAATGTGGCTCTGCGGGTGCTTGACCGGGCCATTCAAGCCTTTGGCGCGGCCGGTGTCAGCAATGACTTCCCGTTGGCTGCCATGTGGGCCAATGCAAGAACGCTGCGTCTGGCCGACGGTCCGGATGAAGTGCACAAGCGGGCTCTGGCCAAGTATGAGCTGATGGGGGAATAATTTGACAAAAATCGTACGCAGTTTCTTGATAAGGATCGAAATCCTTGCGCTTCCGTATGGGGAAGCCAAGGGTTTTGTTTTTTTGTAGAAGAACTATCACATTTGGTCGTAAGAAATTCCTCTATAATGAAAATGACTTAAATTAGTAAACTTGTTCAAGATTTAAAGTGGGGGACATCCATGAGACGATACGAAATCTTACTGTGTATGGTCCTGCTTATCAGCTCTCTTCTTGGATGTACCCGGAGGGTTGAAAGTGACGATCCTCAAATTCGCATCGGAATCCTCACTATTGGAAGCTCCCGGGCGGAAAAGATTGAGGGAATGAGAAAAGGACTCCAGGAAATGGGATGGACGGATAAACAGGTGGACTACCGAATTCACGATGTGAACAATAATCAGGAACGACTTGTGGAAGGTGCAAAAGATCTGCTTGCTCTAAGACCAAATATTGTGGTTGCGACAGGTGTAGTAGAAGCCGAAGCAATCTTCGAGGCTATGAAGAACACCCCCCCAATCCCCGTAGTCTTAATTGGAGTAACTTCCCCATCCGAACTGGAGCTGAAAAATCGTTTCCATGCTTCCGGCATTCCTGTGACAGGGGTTGATAACGGACATGTGGAGCTTACAGCCAAGCGTATAGAGCTTCTTCGCGAGCTATTCCCGGAACGACAGAGTGTAGTTGTTCTTTATGATCCCCGCTTACGTGCCAGTATGTTGGCGCTGCAAAAAGCAAATGATGCAGCTCAACAGTTTGATTGGAAGATAGAACCTGTTCCCGTGCAAAATGATCGGGATATTGCTAATCTGCGCAGCCGGATATTTACCAAAGGGGAATCTATGTTAATTCTGCCCAGCTATTATCTTGAGCTAAAGTATAAAGAAATTCGGGATATATCCTTTAAAACCCGAACTCCTGTTATGGGGTTGTACGAAACGGAGACTTATGCGGGATATACTGCGTCCTATGGGATTTCTTATTTCGATCAGGGGTATCAGTCGGCCAGACTGGTTGCCCGCATGATGACCAGCAAGGACAACTCGGATATACCCTTTGAAAAGCCTGATGTTGTTCAATTGAAAGTCAATATGAAAGCCATTGAACAATTGGATATTGCTGTGTCTCCAATAGGCATGAGCTATAGCGAGAAAATTGCGGTGATAAGGGAGTGACCGCCATGAAAGATTTTCGAATTCCATGGTGGAGTCGCATCAAGATTCGGGTTCTGGTCTTTGGAATCATAATGTCCATTGTTCCGGTGGCTCTATCCAGCGGTTATACGGTTTTCTTCGGTTTAAATCATTTGGAAAAGAACGTCCAAAATCAGAATAAACTTCTTGTCGACCGGATCGTGCAAGAAATGGATTCCCTTTTGATTCGAACGGAAGAAAGGTTAAGGGATGCATTATTTGCCATAGAAACCGGGAACAAAGACAATTTGGAAAAAATGAACATCTATCGGATCTTGAGGGATCTTCCAATGGCTGAGGAAGCAGTCATTTTCGAGCCGAATGGCACGGTTCGATCAACTGTAAACCGTTTCCACGTAGTGAATATAAAGCTGGAACAGGGATGGGCTTTCGATCCTATGATTTCCACCCTCAAAGCCGGGAAAGTGTTCTATGGGCCCGTAAATTTTTCAGAAAGTGGAGTTCCCTATATAAAGATGGCGGTGCCTCGTTTTTCGGAAGATGGGCGTGACTTCAAGGGCGGAATAGGGGTTCAGATCCGCTTGCGCAGTTTGTTTGATTTGGTTGGATCGAAACCTCCGGGAGTGGGGGAGAACGTGTTCCTGGTGGATCGGTCGGGAAAATTGATCGCTCATAATGATCACACGCAGGTGCTGCAAAGAACAAATGTGACCAGCAGTTTCACTGTTCAGCATTTTCTCTATACAAATGATCCAAATAAATTGCCTGCGCCCAACAGGTATCAAAGCTATTCTGGACAGGAAGTACTTGGGGTTTACGGAAAAGTTTCGAGAACGGGATGGGGAGTTGTGGTTGAACAACCGGTATCTGTGGCTTTTTCATCGATTAAGGATCTGCTCCTAAGACTTTTATGGTTCCTCGCTTTGGCTGTTTCCTTGGTGGTGATGGTGAGTATTTTCTTCGGGCTCCAATTTACCAAGCCGATTGAATATATGGAAAAGGCCGTTCAAAAAGTGGGCGGTGGCGCTCTTGACACCCAAATCGCGACAGGGCGCAGGGATGAGCTCGGAAGTTTGATGAATGCATTTGACGAAATGACAGCTCAATTGCGAGTTCAACTGGCTGAACAGCGCAAGATGGAAGAAATGGTTATGCAAGCGGACAAATTGTCCGCTTTGGGAATGATGGCATCTGGATTTGCTCATGAAATAAACAATCCCCTTGCCACCATACAGGTTTATACTGAGGATCTGGAAGATCGTCTGCAAGCGGAACCGGAGGAAGTGGTGAATTCGGGAGAAGCTTCCCGATATTTGCGAATTATAAAAGAGAATATTGCCCGTTCCAAACAAATTACCCAAAGTCTCTTAAACTTTTCACGCAAATCCGAATGGAAACAGGAATGGATAAATCCTGTAACTGTGATAGAAGAAAGCTTGGCTCTGTTAAACCATAGCTTTGAAAAGAAGGGACTCCAGATCCGTAAAGAATGGGATCCGGATCTGCCAAGAATATCAGGGGATTCCCTTCAGTTGATGCAGGTACTGGTGAATTTGTTGAACAATGCAGTAGATGCCTTATCAGTTAACGGAACTATAGGTATTCAAGCATATCCTTCAGGCGATCAATTGGTGATCCGCGTGTACGACAATGGAAGCGGAATTCCCAAAGAGTACCTTACCAAGATATTTGATCCTTTTTTTACCACTAAAGAAATTGGAAAAGGAACGGGACTGGGTTTGTCGATTTGTTATGGAATTGTATCTCGAATGGGTGGCACGATTTCCATTCAAAGTGAGGAAGGAAATGGTACGGAAGTTACCCTGAGCTTGCCAATTGATGCGACTCAGAAAGGAGGGGCCTAGATTGGACTGGAAGAACGTTAGAATTTTAATTGTGGATGACGAGACAGACCTCATAAATTTGCTGGTGCAACGATTTACCCGAAAAGGGGCGAAGGTTGCGGGAGCATCCTCTTCAGAAGAAGCGATCGCTGAACTTGCCAAATCGTCATTTGATATTGGGATTTTTGACATCAATCTCCCGGGGATGAACGGAATTGAGCTTCTAAGGTCGACAAAAACGCAATATCCTGATGTGGAAATCATCATGTTGACTGGACATGGGACTGTAGATACGGCAATTGAAGCGATGAAACTGGGAGCTTGTGATTATTTGAAAAAGCCTTATGCTTTGTCTGAACTTGAGATCATCATAGCGAAAGCCCTGGAAAAGAAGACATTGAAAGAAGCCAACACCGGGTTAAAGCAAGCATTGCTGTCTAATAGCAACCAGTTTACCATTATAGGACAAAGTCAAATTATGAAGGATCTCATGGAACTCACCCGGAGGGTGGCTGATAGCGATATACCCGTTCTGATTGAAGGGGAAAGTGGAACCGGAAAGGAACTGATAGCCAAAGCCTTGCATTTCTGGAGCAGCAGAAAAGAACAACCGTTTATCGCTATTAATTCGGGGGCCCTTCCTGAGACATTATTAGAATCTGAACTTTTTGGTCATGCCAAAGGCGCTTTTACAGGCGCGGTTTCAGACAAAAAAGGGTTGGTCGAGGTGGCGGACCATGGCACCTTGTTCCTTGATGAAATTGGTGAGATGCCCCTCGCCCTGCAGGTGAAGCTCCTCAGGTTTCTTGAAAGCCAGGAATTCAGAAGAGTCGGAGATTCCAGCTTGCGTAAGGTGAATGTGCGCGTAGTGGCTGCTACCAATCGAATTCTGGAAGAAGAGGTGGCTAAAGGGAATTTTCGGGAAGATCTGTACTACAGACTGAATGTCATGAAACTCCCCGTCCCTCCACTGCGAGAGCGATTGGATGACGTTCCCATGTTAGTGGAGTTCTTTCTTGATAAGTTTGGACGAAACAAGAATATAACAGTAACAAGGGAAGCCATGGAGGCTCTCTGCAGCTATCATTTCCCGGGTAACGTGCGCGAGTTGGCCCATATGATCGAACGGGGAATATTGCTGGCGAATGGAAGAGAAATCGAACCTAGAGATCTCCTCATACCTGGGGGGGCCGCCACAAGAAGAGGAGAAGACCTTATGCAAGCACAGGCTGAACCGGAGAATTTCATTTCACTATCAGAATTGGAACAAAAGTACATTCTTCGTGTGCTGAAAGCATGCAAAGGGAACAAGACACAAGCTGCCAAACTATTGGGAATCAGTGTCCGAAACTTGTATCGAAAGCTGGAGGAATACAGGATTACAGAATTACAGAATAGACCCTGACATTTTGTCGTGTCAAAATGTCAGGGTATCACGAACAACGGCAGGGCCGGTTTTTGAAAAACCTGGTACCCGGGCCGTTTTTTTGCACTTGTAAGGAATTATTATGTCAATGGTAACAAGTATAAGGGCACTTTTCTTTATTGGCATGAATCTTGCGTGATAAATGGGTGACGGGCCCAATCCCGGTTCTGAGCAAGAGGAAAGCACATTCGAAGTTGGTTAGACAAGGGAGTGGAAAAGGTGGAGAGAAAGGTATTAACAAAAAAACTTCTTGCAGGACTGATTGTGTCTGTAATCATCACAGGAGGTGTAACTGGTACTCTTTATGCAAACACAGATGATGACATTCTGCAGGGCACCTGGAAAATGCCTAACGAAAGCGACATCCCGGATGATGCTAGAGGGGATATGATTCGGTACGGAAAAGAATTGATCGTCAACACCCCGAAATACCTGGGACCGGGGAGCCCAAAACCGGTTTTGAACAGCAAGTTGTCCTGTGCAAGCTGTCACCTTGATGCAGGTACCAAGCCGAATGCGATTCCATTGTATACTGCGGTTCATGAGTATGCGCCACCTGGTAAATACAATGCGCGTGAAGGTATCAATTTAACAGTGGAAGGCAGAATCGACACCTGCTTCGAAAGGAGCCTGAATGGGAAAGCACTTCCGCAAGACAGTTACGAAACCCAGTCGATGAAGGCTTATATGGAATGGCTGGCAACCGGAATTACGCCTGGGGTTGCTTGGCAGGACGTTAAAGGACAGGAAACTCCGGTCTTGCCTTTGCTGGACAGGGCTGCCGATCCGGCAAAAGGAAAGGTTATATTCTCCGATAAATGCGCCAAATGTCATGGAGCAAATGGTCAAGGAGAATGGGACGAAAGCAAGGGCAGATACAAATACCCGGCCCTTTGGGGGGACTACAGTTTCAACACAGGTGCCGGCATGCACAGAAACATAACAGCTACACGCTTTGTAAAAGCAAACATGCCCTATGGAGATCCAAGTTTGACTCTGGAAGAAGCTTATGATGTGGTTGCTTACCTGAATTCACAACAGAGACCGCAAAAAGCAAATCTGGAATTGGATTGGTCAGGACTGGATCCGAATGGTCAACCCAACATTAAGAAAAAAGCTGTGGATGCTGCCTACGGCCCCTATTACCCAGAAGGAATGTTCAGCCCGGAACAACACAAATATGGCCCCTGGCAGCCGATTATGGATGCCGTGAAGGCACAGCAATAGAGTTCAAGATAGGAGTGGGAAGAGATGGAACATAAACATTGGAAGAAAGGGTTGCTTTCAGGATTTTTCTTCTCGGCACTGATAATTGCAGTCGCAGGTTGCTCCACCGCGCAACCGGCTGATAAGACAGTCGAACCAGCAAAGCAAGTTGCAACTCAAGAGACGAAGGTGACCCAGCCCAAGGTTCCGACTATGGACGAAGTTCCTAAAGGCCCTGAAGGGGAGGCTATCAAGCTGGGATATAAACTGATGAACGAGACGAATACAGTTCTTAAAGAACATGTTGGCAATCAATTGTCCTGTTCCAGTTGCCATGGAGCTGCTGGTACTGATTCGACTTCAAGTTTGGTAGGCGTGACAGCTGTTTACCCGAAATACATTTCCCGTGCCGGCAAAGTGTTGACAATTGAAGATCGGATTAACGGTTGTTTCCAGCGCAGCATGAATGGGAAACCCCTCGCTTATAACAGCGATGAAATGCGAGCTATGGTTGCTTACCTGACTTACATCTCAAAGGGAGTTCCAACCGGAACCAAGGAGAGACCCTGGGTTGTCGTTAATGATATACCGAATCCGCCAACCCCTAATAAGGAAAACGGTGAAAAGCTGTACAAACAGGCATGTGCAAGCTGTCACGGTGCAGATGGATCCGGAACAGGGCCAAATTCAGGTCCTGCACTTTGGGGTAAGAATTCCTTCAATATCGGGGCCGGTATGGCACGACTGGGCAAAGCGGCAGGTTACATCCAAAGGAACATGCCCTTGGGTGAAATGGGAGGGATTAAGCAAGGAACACTTACGGAACAACAAGCTGCCGATTTGGCAGCGTATATCTTGTCTCAAGAACGGCCTGACTTCGGACCAAAGGCAAATGACTGGCCTAACGGGGATGCACCAAAAGATGTTCCGTACGAAACCAACGCCAAAAAGGCAAAGAACTAACATTCATATCTCAAATCGGTACCCTTGACCAACCCACCCTGGACCTTTTTAAGTATCCAGCTAAATAAGCCAGTCTTTATACACTACGGCTGGAACAATTAACGCAATAGGAAATAGCCCCTCCGTGTGGAAGTAGTAAGCAACGCTTCTCACGGAGGTTTTTTATGTTATCCAAGAAACCACAAAGCTTAGAAGCAGGAATGAATACATGCTGAGGAACGGCGAGTACATAGGGGATCCTCTCCGGGAGGAAGGGTGCTTCTTTCCTCAGTTTTATGTATAGTAAAATTAGCATCCACTGCATGCCATACACAATTTAAACTCTTGGCAGGTGACTCCATGATCATATTGAAGACCAGAGACGAGATAGCAAGGATGCATGAGGCAGGCAAACTGCTGGCCGCTTGCCACCGGGAAATTGCCAGGATGATCCGGCCCGGCATTACCACGATGGAGATCGACCGGTTCGTGGAAGAGTATCTGCGAGAGTACGGAGCCACGCCCGAACAAAAAGGGTACCGAGGGTATCCGTATGCCACATGTGCTTCCGTAAACGATGTGATCTGTCACGGGTTTCCGAACAAAAATCCGCTGCAAGCAGGAGACATCGTAACCATTGACATGGTGGTGAACCTGAACGGATGGCTGGCCGATTCCGCCTGGTCCTATGCGGTTGGGATCATCTCGGAAGAAGCGGAACGACTGCTGCAGGTAACAAAGGAATCACTCTATCTGGGGATTCAACAAGCTGTTGTGGGAAACCGGATTGGTGACATCTCCCATGCCATCCAAACCCATGCGGAGTCTCAAGGATTTTCGGTAGTTCGCCAGTTTATCGGGCACGGCATCGGACAGAACATTCACGAAGGGCCGGAGGTTCCCCATTTTGGTCCGCCGGGCAGGGGACCGCGTTTGAAAGAGGGAATGGTGATCACGATTGAACCGATGCTCAACGCGGGCTTGTATCACGCCAAGATTGATTTGGACGGTTGGACAGCCCGTACAGTGGACGGCAGCCTGTCGGCCCAATATGAGCATACGGTGGCCATTACTGTTGACGGTCCGTTGATTCTTACAGAGCAGTAGTTCATGGGGGAGAATACAATGATCGCTTATGAAAAGTGTAAGTGAGGTGCCTGGTTTTGGACGACATCTTTCGCGTTTTAAAAGACCGCAACGCCTCTATTATGGGTTCTGAGAATATGCACAGGTTTTCCGTGCTGCTTCCGCTGGTTGAACGGGATGGAGAGGTGTCCGTGTTGTTTGAGGAACGGGCCCATCATCTGAATCGGCAGCCGGGGGAGATCTGTTTTCCGGGTGGGCGTATCGATCCGGAAGATTCGAACGAGTTGGCTGCGGCGATCCGCGAGACCTGCGAGGAACTGGGATTGGAGCCCGATCAGATCCAACCGCTCGGGTCGCTGGACTATATGGTGACGCCCTTTCTGATTGTCCACCCGTTTGTCGGATGGATTGCCGATTATAGAAAAATCAGGCCCAACCCGGACGAGGTGTCCAGTGTGTTTTGCGTACCCTTGGAGGTCCTGCGCAACTCAAAACCGGAAGTGCATACGGTAGACCTGAAAGTGATGCCTCCTGACGATTTCCCCTTTCAACTGATTCAGGGGGGGCGGAATTACAAGTGGCGGTCGGGGAAAATCCCACAGTTTTTTTATTTTCACGGGGACCGGATCATCTGGGGAATGACCGCTCGAATTCTGCACCACTTTCTGGAGGTTATCAAAAATGAAGATGAAAAAAGCGGACCCTATTTTGGATCCACCAATTGAAAGCCTTCCTCCTGCAAGGCTTTTTTTGCTTCCGCAATTGTCTCCGCATCTTCCGCCACCAGCGTGTGATAGTGCAGGCCCCCGGTTACTTCCGAAAACAACGGGATTGGGGAACGGGCCCTTTTTTCCAGGAACTGTTTGACGTCTTTCGGTGTGACAATGTTCAATTCCCCTTTGATCCGGCCATATACCGGATGGTCAATGAACACATCTTCCACGGTTATGTGATGGGAAACGAGGATTTCCAATTCTCGCTTCAACTGTTCCGGCGTGTGGATGATGCCAAGGACTTCCCGGTACTGGGTCTTGGATCCGGAAGCCAAAACGTATCCTTGGGTGGTGCTGATGATTTCGAAGCCGTCTTTTCGCAGAAACGCAATATCCTGCACAATGGTTTGTCTGCTTACATCCAGTATATCAGCCAGGTGGGAACCCGGAATCGGTCTGTCGGATGATTTCAAGAAGTCCAATAGTTGTTGTCTGCGATCCATTGGGACAGCCTCCGTAAGATGGTGGTCATGCCAGATTGGGGTGTACTGCTAGTTACAGACTACGAAATGTGGAGCATGCGGTCAATAGCCACCCGTGCCCATTCAGTCGTTGCCGAATCCACCCGGATCACGTTTCTGGGAGAGCCGGCAAGGAGGTTCTCCAGTGACCACAGCAAATGGGGGCGGTCGATCCGGTTCATGGTCAAGCATGGACAGACCATTTCATTCAAGGAAACGATAAGCTGCTCAGGGTGTTCCTGGGCCAACCGGTTCACCAGGTTGTGCTCCGTTCCGATAGCCCATTTTGTCCCGGCGGGTGCTTTGCGAACCGTTTTGATGATAAAATCGGTGGAACCGTGTTCATCGGCAAGCTGAACCGTTTCATACATGCATTCCGGATGCACAAGCACACGAATTCCGGGATACTTGGAACGAACTTCATGTACATGACGCGGTTCAAATTTCATATGGACCGAACAATGGCCTTTCCAAAGGATGATACGCGGGTCTCCCTCGCCATGAGGATATTCGATCTCCATTTCCTTGGGGTCATAGACACACATTTCGTTTAATGGAATGCCAAATTTCACCCCGGTGTTTCTGCCAAGGTGCTGGTCGGGCAGGAACAGGATCCGCTGTTTGGCCTGAAGGGCATGGGCAAATACCTTCTCCGCATTGGAGGAAGTGATGGTCAATCCTCCGTGCTTCCCCACAAATGCCTTGATGGCTGCAGTTGAGTTCACGTATGTTACCGGGATAATGGAATCTCCAAACCGCTTCGTAACGAATTCCCAACATTCCTCCACTTCCTGGTCATCGGCCATGTCGGCCATGGAACACCCGGCGTTCATATCCGGCAGGATCACGGTTTGGCGGTCGGATGTCAGGATATCGGTGGTTTCCGCCATGAAATGGACACCGCAGAATACAATATACTCGGTGTCTTTTAAAACGGCGGCAATACGCGCCAACTGCAAGGAATCTCCCCTGTGGTCCGCATATTGGATCACATCGTCCCGCTGATAGTGGTGCCCCAGAATGACCAAACGATCTTCCAACTTGCTTTTGGCTGCTGCGATTCGTTCGTCCAACTCTTCCGATGACAAGAGCGCGTATTCATTGATTGATTTCTGCAGATTCAGGAGCTGATTGACAACTGACATAGTTCCTCCTCCTGTCCCTTGATTGGTTTCACTTCACTTGATGGGTGCCGTATCCAGGCTGATGTCCAGGGCTTTTACCGAATGGGTCAGCCAGCCGAGGGAAATCACGTCCACACCGGTTACCGCATAATCCCTTACGTTATCAGGCGTGATTCCGCCGGATGCTTCGGTAATGGCACGTCCCTTGACAATCTCCACCGCTTCCGCAATCATGGCGGGGGTCATGTTGTCAAGAAGAATCACGTCCACCCCGAATTCCGCCGCTTCCCGAACCTGTACCAAGGTATCCGCTTCCACCTCGATCTTGACAAGGTGCCCAATGCCGTTCTTGATCTTCTCCAATGCTTTGGAAAGGCTCCCTGCCGCCGCTATGTGGTTGTCCTTGATCATCACGGCGTCGTAAAGTCCAAAGCGGTGATTCACGGCGCCGCCTGTTGCAACGGCATACTTATCAAAGATGCGAAGGCCGGGGACAGTCTTTCGGGTGTCGGTAATCTTGACGGGGAGATCCGCCACCTTGCGGCACACGTTGCGGGTTGTGGTGGCAATGCCGCTCATACGCTGCAGCATGTTCAGAGCCACCCGCTCGGCGGAGAGGACCGCCCGGGCCGTTCCCCGGATGGAGGCGAGGATGGTTCCTGTCTCCACATCGGTTCCGTCCTGGATATGAACTTCAAATTGAACGTTGGGATCCAACAGCCGGAATGTATCTTCGGCCACTTCCAGCCCGGCAATTCTCCCTTCCTGCTTGGCTACGAGGAAAGCTTGCATTCCCGCTGCCGGTTCAAACAATATTTCGGTTGTCAGATCGCGGCTGCCGATGTCTTCAATCAGCGCTTGCCGCAGAAACTGGCGTACGAGCAACGGATTCATGGCTGCCTCCTTGAATCGAATGGATTTGGTATTGCGTTAGGGTCTCCGGATAATCTTTACGAAAATGTGCTCCTCTGCTCTCCCGCCGCCATAGTGCCGCTTGCACCACCAACAGGGCTGAAGTCAGAAGGTTCCGGTCAGGACCCGGCAGATCCGAAAGGGCGGAAAGCCATGCATGAAGCTGTTCCATAGCTTCCTGCAGAAGGCTTTCCTCCCTGACGATTCCCGCATGGGACCACATGAGTTCCCGGACTTGACGCAAGAGATTCGGATTTGGAGTCGTGCCATTTTTCACAATGTCGATATAAGAAAAAGAAGGGTGTTTAACTGGAGTCGACCGGACCGGCAGCGAAAGAACCGCATCTGCTGCGCCCTGTGCCATGACAACCCCCTCCAGCAAGGAATTGCTTGCCAACCGGTTGGCTCCGTGCAGACCGCTGGAAGCTGCTTCTCCTATCGCAAACAGCCTTGGAACGGTAGTCGTTCCCCTTTCATCCGTCTGGATCCCGCCCATCGTATAGTGAGCAGCCGGAACAACAGGGATCAGATCCACATCCGGATCAATGCCGATTCGCCTCAAGAACGCATGAATGGTAGGGAAACGTTTGGGAAACTTCGGGATTCTTCGGGCATCCAGGTATACCTTGCGGCCTGCCAGCAGCTCCGAATAAATGGCCCTGGCCACTATGTCACGGGCTGCCAGATCTCCCCAAGGATGGTACCGCTTCATAAACCTCTCGCCGTTTGAATTGACGAGTACCCCTCCTTCGCCCCGAACCGCTTCCGAAACAAGCGGGAGGGGAGAGGAATTGGCTTTTAGTGCGGTGGGATGAAATTGGACAAACTCCATATCCCGCAGGATGGCCCCTGCACGGTAAGCAAGAGCATACCCGTCTCCCGTGCTTCCCTCAGCATTTGTCGTGTATTTGTAAAGCTGTCCAAGACCTCCTGTTGCCAGGATGACCGCTTGTGACCTTATCAGGACAGCCTTGCCGGAATTGTCCACTGCCAGCAGCCCCCGGCACTCTCCGTCTTCCATATGAATGTCGGCAACGCAGGTGTTCTCGAAAAGTTTGATGGGTCCGCCGGGCAGCAAATGCCGGGACAGGGTCTCCATAATCGATTGCCCCGTGGCGTCACCTCCTGCGTGGATGATCCGGTTGCGGCTGTGGGCACCCTCTCTTCCCAGTTGCAGCTTTCCTTCCGTATCACAGTCCCAATTGACGCCCGCCTCTTTAAGAAAGCGAATGGCGTCAAATGCCTGATCGACAATTTTTCTTACAGTATCGGGAATGCATAGCCCCGTTCCTGTCTCAACTGTATCCTGTTCATGCAGGGCAGGGCTGTCATCCTTCGCCACGGCGGCGGCGATTCCCCCCTGTGCAAGACTGCTGTTGCTGTTTTGAAGCGCCCCTTTTGCGATCAGGGTTACGCGTCCATGCCGGGACAACAGCAAAGCCAAGGTAAGTCCGGCAATGCCGGAACCTGCGATGGCATAATCCGTATCAACAACATTCCACATAGCCGCACCTTCCTCCACCGTTTATAAAAAATCTATGAACCTATTATGAAAGTTGCTGTTGTATACTGTCAAGACATGTGTAAAATTAGTTGTAAATCATTATGTATGCCATATGGTATGACTGAGGGGGTATTTTCTATGCCTGACCATTCCCGATATTTTGACCATGCGGCGACAACCGTGATGCGGCCGGAAGTGGTGGAAGCCATGCTGCCGTATTATATGAACCAATTCGGCAATCCCGGAAGCCTGCACCAGTATGGGCTTCTGGCGAAAGAAGCCCTGGAAACGGCCAGAACATTGATTGCAGGAACCATTGGCGCCAGGAGCAAGGAGTTGATCTTTACCGGCAGCGGAAGCGAGTCGAACAATCTGGCTGTCCTTGGCGCTGCCCGGCGGATGCGGAGGCTGGGACGGGGAGATCATGTCATTGCCAGTTCCGTGGAGCATCCTTCCGTCCGGGAAGCTTGTCATGCGCTGGAACGGGAAGGGTTTCGCATCACCTTTGTACCGGTGGATCCTCATGGTCGGGTGGATGCGGAAGAAGTGCGGAAGGCGGTTCGTTCAAATACCGTTCTGGTAAGCGTGATGCATGCCAACAATGTAGTCGGAACTCTGCAGCCGATTGCGGAGATTGGCGGGTGGCTGCGGCAGCAGGGGATTCTGTTTCATACGGATGCGGTTCAAAGTTACGGCAAGGTTCCTGTCCGGGTGGATGAGTTGAATGTGGACCTGTTGACAATCAACGCTCATAAAATCGGTGGGCCAAAAGGTGTTGCGGGGCTGTACGTGAGAAAGGGCGTCAGGTTGGAGCCGATCGTATACGGCGGAGGCCAGGAACGGGGACTGCGTTCCGCCACACAGAATGTGGCGGGAATCGTCGGATTTGCCAAAGCGGCCGAACTGGCTGTGTCATGTCTTCCAGCAGAGAAGGACCGATTGGAGCGGCTCAAGAGGAGGTTGATCGAACGCCTTCTTTCCCGGATTCCCGGGTGTGTGATAAACGGAGATCCGGATAATTCCCTGCCAACCCATCTCAATATCAGTATTGAACGGATTGAAGGGCAGGCGTTGATGCTGGAGTTGGACCGCCTTGGCTTCTCAACGTCAAGCGGTTCCGCCTGCAGTTCCACCGACAGTGAACCTTCTTATGTTCTGTTGGCAATGGGCAAGTCAAGAGAAGTGGCGCTGGAAAGCCTGCGCATAAGCATGGGACGGACTACAACAGAACAGAGCGTGGATCAATTGGCTGATGCGCTGGTACAGGTGGTGAAAGGATGGTAAAATATTTGCAACTGTCAATCAGAAAGCGGGGGTTTTGACAATGCGTGAAGGGGATGTGATTTTTGATTTCAGTTTGCCGGATTTGAACGGCAAGCCGGTATCCATTCGAGAGTACCGGGGCAAGAAAGTCCTGATCATAATGTGGGCATCCTGGTGACGGTGCCGGGAACACCTGTCAGTCTGGCAGGAAGTGTACAACCGGTATCACAATCAGGGATTTGACATTCTGTCAGTGGCTGTGGATGT
>NZ_BDUF01000056.1:48375-60324 GCF_002335525.1 Effusibacillus lacus | reverse complement strand
CCAAGGGGCAGAAGCGGCAAGACCCTATGCGGAAGGGAAACCGTTTACCACCGTTGTTGACAGCGAAAATTTGCTGGCAAGCCGGTTTGGATTCACCGTGGTTCCCAACGGGATCCTGCTGGATGAAGAAGGGAAGATTCGCTTCCTCAAGCAGAGACTGTGGGCGCCGGATCCGGAACATGTGAGGGCGGTGGAACACCTGCTGGAGGGCAAAGAGCCGATTCAGTTGGAAGAAACCAACCCTCTGCCCCCAAATGCCCGGTCCCTGGAAAAGCAATTGGCGGAAACCAAATACAAACTGTCTCTTGAGTACCTGAAGCAGAATAAGAAAGAAGAGGCCCTGAGGGAACTGGATGAAGCTCTGGCCTTTGACCCCGATAACTTTGTGATCCGGAAGCAGCGTTGGTACATCCGCTACCCCGAGAAGTTTATCCCGACTATTGATTTTGACTGGCAGCAGCAGATCCTTGCACAGGAGAAAGAAGAAGAGGCGGCAAGGAGAGAAGCGGAATGCGGGCCGGAAGGCTGTGCCATCCCCCGCACTTGACATTGTGCAACGACATCAGTATGATACATGCTATCAATAGAAGTTTGAGCGAAATCCAATGAAGGGAACAAGTAACAAGGTTCCGCCTGACCAGAGAGAAGACGCCGCGGCTGAAAGCGTCTTTGCAGAGCTCCTTGTGAATGACATCCCGAAGGACCCCTTGTGAAACCTGATTCGAATCCACCCCTGCGTGTATCCGGTCAGAGAGTAACGAGCGGGCGCGACCGGGCGTTAACGGTGAGCGGAGGCCAGCAGTACCTGCCATGGCCTCAATCAGGGTGGTACCACGGGAATTCAACCTCTCGTCCCTATTTGGGATGAGGGGTTTTTATCTTTTTTGGCTGGAGGGACGCAGGATGTTTACCAGTAAACCGCGGGGAACGTACGACATACTCCCCGGCGAAGTGGAGAAATGGCAATTTGTCGAAAAAGTGGCTCGTGACGTGTGCAGACGGTTCAACTATCACGAAATCCGCACCCCTCTGTTTGAGCATACGGAATTGTTTGCCCGCGGTGTGGGGGAAACCACCGACATTGTGGCTAAGGAAATGTACACGTTTACGGACCGGGGGGATCGCAGCCTGACCCTTCGGCCGGAGGGAACAGCCGGTGCCGTAAGAGCGTTTGTCGAGAACAAATTGTACGGTCTCCCGCAGCAGCCGACCAAACTGTATTACATGGGACCAATGTTCCGGTACGAGCGGCCGCAAGCCGGGCGGAACCGCCAGTTTGTCCAGTTCGGGATCGAAGCGCTGGGAACCGATCACCCCAGCATGGATGCGGAGATTCTCGCTTTGGCCATGACCTTTCTTGCCGAGGTCGGGGTCCGCGACTTGTCGCTGGAAATCAATTCGGTCGGCTGCCCGGAATGCCGTCCCGTCTACCGTGAACAATTGAAGCAGCACTTTGCCGGAAAGCTGCATGAGCTTTGCAAAGACTGCAACGAACGATATGACCGGAATCCCATGCGGATTCTCGATTGCAAGGTGGATACCGACAAGGTGGCAGACGCGCCGGTCATGCTGGATCACTTGTGCGAAGGCTGCAAAACACACTTTGAGCAGCTGCAGGGATACCTAAAGGATGCAAACATCCTCTTTACGGTGAATCCCTATATTGTTCGCGGCTTGGATTACTATACCAAAACCGCGTTTGAAATCATCGTTGATGGCGCCACCATCATCGGGGGTGGACGCTACAATGGACTCGTGTCGGAGTTGGGCGGACCGGAAACGCCCGGAATTGGGTTTGGCTGTGGAGTGGACAGGGTCTTGATCACTTTGGGCAATCAGAACGTGGAGCTGCCCATCGACCAGACTCTCGATGCGTTTGTTGTCACACTGGGCGAAGCGGCGGATTGCAAAGCGGTGTCTTTGGTGCACGAAATGCGCGTGGCAGGTCTTGCCGTCGAGAAGGATTATCTGGCGCGGGGCATGAAGGCCCAGTTGAAAGCGGCTGACCGTTTGGGCGCCAAGCAGGTGGTGATCCTCGGCGATGACGAGCTGGCGCAAGGCATCGCTAATGTAAAGGATATGGAAACGGGAGAACAGGTGACTATGTTCTTGAATGAATTGGTTCAAAAACTGCAGATGAGGAAGGGATAACACCATGGCGGAAATTATAAAGGGAATTGGCTTGTATCGAACGCACCATGCGGGGGATTTGCGTCTGGGCGATGCGGACACGGATGTGGTGCTGAGCGGTTGGATTCAACGCCGCCGTGACCTTGGCGGACTCATTTTCGTTGATTTGCGCGATCGCAGCGGGATTGTCCAGGTGGTATTCAACCCGGACTTTTCTTCTCCCGAATTGATGGAACAGGCGGATAAACTGCGCAACGAATACGTGGTCGCGATTAAAGGAAAAGTGGTGGCCCGCGAAGAGAGTACCGTAAATCCCAAGATCCCGACCGGGGAAATCGAAGTACAGGCCTTGCAAATGGAGATTCTGAACGCTGCGAAAAATCCGCCCTTCTACATTCAGGACAACATCGACGTGGACGAGATGGTCCGGCTGAAATACCGGTACCTGGACCTGCGCCGTCCGGAGATGCAGCGTACATTCATTCTGCGCCACAAAGCGGTGCAGCATATCCGTTCCTTCCTGGACCGTCACGGATTCCTCGATGTAGAGACACCGATGCTGACCAAATCGACACCGGAAGGGGCCCGTGATTACCTGGTGCCAAGCCGTGTGCACCCGGGCAAATTTTACGCGCTTCCACAGTCTCCTCAGCTGTTCAAACAGTTGTTGATGGTCTCCGGATTTGAGCGCTACTATCAAGTGGCCCGCTGCTTCCGGGATGAGGACTTGCGGGCGGATCGCCAGCCGGAGTTCACCCAGATCGACATTGAAATGTCCTTTATGTCGCTGCAGGAGTTCCACGACCTGATGGAAGAAATGATGGTCACCCTGTTCAAAGAGACGCTGAATGTCGACATTCCCCGTCCGTTCCAGCGCTTGACTTACAAAGAAGCGATGGATCGTTACGGTTCCGACAAGCCGGATGTCCGCTTCGGGCTGGAATTGAAAAATATCTCGGAGATCGCCGGTACAAGCGGATTCAAAGTGTTCGCCTCCACCATTGAGAGCGGCGGGGTGGTAAAGGGGATCAACGCCAAAGGCTGCGCCGGTTACAGCCGAAAGCAGATCGACGAACTGGAAGAGTTTGCAAAACGATACGGGGCGAAAGGTCTCGCTTGGATGAAGTTCACGGAAGAAGGGCTGCAATCTCCGATCGCCAAATTTTTCTCGGAGGAAGAAATCGAAGGGATCAAAGCGATCCTGGAAGCGGAAACGTGCGACCTGCTGCTGTTTGTTGCCGATAAACCGAAAACTGTGGCGGATGCACTGGGCAATCTGCGCCTGAAACTTGGCAAAGACCTCAATCTGATTCCGGAAGGGACATACAAGTTCCTGTGGGTCACCGAGTTCCCGTTGCTGGGCTACGATGAGGAAGAAGGCCGCTGGGTGGCGGAACACCATCCCTTCACAATGCCCATGTGGGAGGATCTGGACAAACTGGAGTCAGACCCTGGCAGTGTCCGTGCACAGGCTTATGACATGGTGCTGAACGGGTATGAGATTGGCGGCGGGTCCATGCGTATCTTCCGCCGGGAGATTCAGGAGAAGATGTTCAAGGCCCTTGGCTTCACGATGGAAGAGGCTTATGACAAGTTCGGCTTCCTGCTGGATGCGTTTGAATACGGCACCCCGCCCCATGGCGGAATCGCCTTTGGTCTGGACCGGATCATTATGATCATGGCCGGACGCCAGTCCTTGCGCGATACGATCGCCTTCCCGAAGACCCAGTCGGCCAGCGACCCGATGACACAGGCTCCGTCCGAAGTAACTCCGCGCCAGCTGCAGGATCTGCATATCCGTTTGGCTGCGGATGTGGAGACTGTTCACGGGAAGTAACAAACAAACTAAAGGATGGCACTTTCCCGGTGGGATATGTGGCATCCTTTTTCTTTGGCTTTGTTTAAGTTCATTGTTGATTTTCTTATTAAGCGAAAGGGCAGTTTATTAAATATTGTTTTTTGATTTTTCGAACTATGGAATTTGCAACGATTAGGATTTACGCCTATAGTAAGAATAACAGTCTCTAACAAATAATCGTGTAAGAATGAGAGCTGGCAAAGACCTTCTACAGTTTAAGTGCGATTAAGGGAAAGGGTGCAAAATTCCATTTAACAAATATGGGGTCTTATCATTTGATTTTTTTGAACGCAGGGGAGAAGGATAACATGGAAGTAAACTGGTTAACTTCAATTTTTCAAATACTTGTTTTTCTTGTATTTCCTGCCTTTGTTTTCTTTTTGATTGTCGGTATTTCAAAATTCCTCCAAAGAATCAGTACGAACACCAATCGTATTCAAGTTATCATTATTGACAATGATGTTTGGATTGTTGACCCAAGTAAGCAGAGAATTTCTGTATATCGGCTTAACAAAGAAACGAACAAAATTGAAGAGATAGCAACCAAAAACTTGTAGTTGTTTCATTACCACTTTCTTGTTGATTTTCGTCCCTGTTATTGAAGTAACGGGATCAACTGTTGAACAACCATAATAGGCTGCCAAGATAATGGCAGCCTATTGTGCTGAAGGGCAGGAATGTTAAATATAGAATACAAGTTGAATATCAATTAGGATGGAGCCAATATTATCCTACAAACAAGGATAGGCATTCACCTATGTTTGCCCAGGTGAGTATCTTATTGTTGATGCCACTTTAATTAATCGGAGGGGCATTCATGACAAAGTGATTCCATTTGCACAAGCTCAGGAACTAAATCAAAAAATAAGAATTTCACTGCTTGTCCCGTTTCAATACAGAGGTCATGGCCCTTTCTGGGAAGAACGTGAAAAGTTTAATCAGCTATTGACACAATTTATTGGCTAATAGTTCGCTAAAGGAGAACGATATTTCAATATCGAGCAGGCCTCCTTCCAAGGTGCGGGGCGCCGGCGGAGGCGGAGTGCAAGGAACTGGCGGTGCATTGGGGCAAACTGGCCCTTCGACAGAAATCCAGGCAGCTGGCTCTCCATTTACTGGAATCGGATAAATTCATTAAAGCGGCTTATAAGTTAAAATATATATTGACGTCTAAATGTGTATAAGTAAAAGCATATATCTAGTACTTATCCATTTATCCACAGCATTGGTCCGCAAGTAAGGTGAGATCCTAACATAGGTTATTTCGCTAACGGAGAACGATAGCTCAATTAACCGCTCTTCTCATGGGCGGTTTTTCTTTTGGTCAAAAATCAACAATAAAGCCTTTTACTCTTTGCCGTACGTTTTCACCCAATAAGTAAAGGGGTCCATCGGCAGCAGGTTCACATGAACATATTGGATCGTCACCTGGTCCAGGGGAACCCCTTTTGGCAGTGCAAAGGCCACTTCAAACTCTTCTTAAGTCGCAATGTCAAACAGCTGGGGGTTCCAAATCATGAACACAATGGCAAGCAACTTATAGACGAACAAAGCATTCTTTCCTTTCTGTCGTGGTTGGTTTTGTCGTTACTGCAGCTTGATTAGGAATACACCTGTTACAATCGTTATGATGGATACCCATTTTACCCGGCTGATTCTTTCTTTCAGCCAAACCATACCAATTATAGCGGCAAATACAATGCTGACTTCCCTTACGGAGGCGACAGCTGCGACCGGAGTGGTCTGCATGGCGTAAACGGCCAGGGAATTCGCGCCAAACAACAGAAATCCGGCTGCCAGTGTCAGAACTGGATATTTGGTGGCCAGTGTCCAGTATGTGTTGGCAGGTCTTGTACGAAGATCCAACATCATCTTGCCGAGGAACATGCCGATGAACACCACATACTTGAACAAAATTCCCGACATGGTGAGCGCTCCATAGCTGTCGCTCACGTTGTAGCAGGCAGTAAACAGCCCCGCCACCAAAGCCCATCCCGCACCTTGAAAGTTTTGCCGAATGGATGTAAAGAGTGAACGGAAGGACAGTTTCGACTGGTTGATCAGCAAGATTCCCACAACAATCAAGAGGGTTCCCGAAACGCCCAAGACAGTCGGGAGCGCAGATCCCAAGGCAAACGCCATACAGGTAGTTGCAAGGGGAGCGGTGCCCCTTACCAGCGGATAGGCGGTGCTGAGGGGAGCCAATTGATAGGCTTTTGCCAGGGATACGAAATACAGGATTTCAAACAGTGTGCTAAACCCAATCCATTTCCAGGCTTCCTGAGGAAAAGGAGTTGTCGTCCATAAATACAAAGCCGCAGGTAAATAGAGAACGACAGACACACCCATGATTAACGTGAAAAACGAATCGCGGTCTTCAATTTTTTTTGCCATCGCGTTCCACGTGGCATGCCCGAGTGCAGACAGCATCAGGATTGCAAAAACAGACAGAGACAACCTTATTTCTCTCCAATCTCGAAAGCCCGCAAGGTGGGGATCTCGTTTCAAAGATTCTCATCTTACTTAACCAGCGTATCCTATTTGGCATTGCAATACCATACCTTACTGGATCCCAGGTGAAGGAAGGGGAAGGAAAAATTTTCACAGCTAATAGTTGCAAAATACAAATATATACCCTATACTAATGGCAGAGGTGAAAAAATTGGAAAACGTTCGTGAGTTGTTCCAGATTCTGATCCGCCGCATAGGGCTTCTCAACAAGAACTGCTGTGGGATTGAGGGCATTGACGTATCGGTGGTGCAAAGCCACATCCTGTATGAGATTGATCGCCGACACCAGCCGTCCATGCAGGAAATTGCCGAAGCGCTGGGGATGGACATAACGACATTCAGCCGTCAGATCCAGACGCTGGTGGAAGCAGAATTGGTGAAGAAGACGCCTTATCCGGAAGACAGACGGGTCAACATCCTGTCTCTCACTGAGAAGGGCAAGCGAATGGCGGATTTTATCGATGATGTGACGAACAGTTTCTATAATGAAATCTTTTCACATATGACCGAGTTTGAAAGGGAGACGGTGCTCCGTTCCATCAAGCTGTTGAACGAATCCATGGCCAAATCCAAGAGATGCTGTGGGCCTGTGGGGTAACCCAACCCCATTTTTTCTTTCTTGTATAGTTGCAAAATGCAAATAAATAAAGAGGAGTGAATACCTTGTTGGAGATCGTACAAAGCTTTCTCTGGTTCGCATTGGAATTGACCGCACTTTTTATTGCCATCTCGTTCCTGATCAACCTGCTGCAGGGATGGATTCCCTATGACAAATTGGAGCGTTATCTGTCCGGCAGGAACACTTGGGAAGGGGCCTTTATGGCACTGGTATTTGCCTTTGTTACACCGTTTTGTTCCTGTTCCACAATCCCGGTTGTGGTGAACCTTTTGAATAAACGAGTCCGTTTTGGGATTGTCATGATTTTTCTGTTTGCGTCCCCTGTTCTGGATCCCACTATCATCACCCTGATGGCTGCCCTGTTGGGGGTGAAAGTGGCCGTCGCCTACACAGTAATCACTTCCGTGCTGTCGGTGGTGATCGGGTTTGCTCTTGAACGGCTCGGATTTGAGTCCCAAGTCAAGCAGGTCGTCATGACCGGCTACCAGGCACCGATTAAAACCTTCAGTTTCCAGGTGGCCTGGCAGGAAACCTTAAGTACGATGCGCACCGTGTACCCGTACCTGATCATTGGGGCAGCTATTGGCTCTGTGATTCATGGTTTGGTCCCCACGGAATGGATCGCAACCTATTTGGGAGGTGATAAGTGGTGGATGGTTCCGATTGCGGCCATCATCGGTATTCCCTTGTATATCCGGCTCTCGACCATGATTCCCATATCCCAGATTCTGATGATGAAGGGGATGGCGCTTGGACCGGTAATGGCGCTGATGATCAGTTCCGCCGGAGCCAGTTTACCGGAAATCACACTGCTCAACTCCATTTTCAGGAAGAAATTGATGGGTGCCTTTCTCGTCTCGGTCTTTTTCATGTCGACCCTGTCAGGCTTGTTATTCTACATTATCCAAGGAGCGTGAATGATCCATGAATTTCAACATTTATGAATGGGAAAAGTTGATGGAGTTTCAGAAGGTGGAAATGAATCGCAAGTTGAGCCGGGCCTGGATGTTTCAACCGGCAGGCGGTGAAGTGCAACAGCCCCAAACCAAAGAGAAGGAAAAATCGATTGAAGTCTGTTCTTCCAATGTCTGTTGTACGTGCTGAAACTTTTCTAACCTCTTAGGGTTGGGGACTAAATAAGTAAAATTTGAGGAGGAAGAATAGCATGGCAAATTTGATTCAAAAATTTTTCGGGGGCACAAAAGGCGGTTCCAAGGACAATTGTTGCGGGGTTGAAATCAAAGAGGTAAATGAGGAGCAAACAAATGACGACTGCTGTGGAACAAGCGACACCTCGGATTCCTGTTGCGGAACCGGCAGCGGTTCCAACTCCTGCTGCAGGTGATCGAAAGCCAATGATTCCTGTCATACGAAAAGCTCTACTCCCGGATCTGGAGTCGATCCTTCGCATCTACAACCAAGGCATTACGGATCGAATTGCAACCTTGGAGACAGAAGAAAAAGATCTGAACTACATGGAGGAATGGTTCTACGAGCACGGCGGTCGCTATTCCGTTCTGGTTGCGGAATCTGGGAAAAACGTGGTGGGATGGGCTTCTCTGAACCCTTACTCCAACCGCTGCGCTTATTCCGGTGTTGCCGACCTTTCCATTTACATTGACCGGGAGCATCGCGGGAAGGGAATAGGCCGCCTCCTCTTGGAGGAACTGTGAGAAAACGGCAGCGGCCAACGGGTTTCACAAAATCGTTCTGTTTACATTTCCTTTTAACAGGTTGGGTCAGGGATTGTATCGCAAGTGTGGATACCGTGAGGTGGGAGTGTTCAAGAACCAGGGCCTGCTGGACGGGAGGTTCGTGGACGTCATGGCCATGGAGAAACTTCTCGCCGGAAACGTCGAACCAACCGTTTAGACCTTGTAACCGGCAGGTGTACCCCATTTTTCCGGCCAGCGGTCAAAAAAAGAGGTTTTTCTTGCGGAATGTTGAATAAATTGTACTGATCAGTCAAATTACCGGCAAGGAGGATCTCGTATGGCAGTAAAAGAAGCGGTGACCGCCATGGTGGAGAAGATGAACGCCAACCCGGAAGGAATCGTCAACACCAATGTGGTGTACCAGTTTGATCTGACAGGAACCGAGGCCGGCTCGTTCCAACTCAAGTTCGAAAACGGGAAAGTGGAATACCTGGAGGGTGTTGTGGAGGAGCCGAAGTGCACACTGCAAATGTCGGACGAAAGCTTTCTGAAGTTCGCCGCAGGCAACTTCAACCCCACCATGGCCTTCATGACGGGCAAGCTGAAGATCGAAGGCAGCATGGGCTACGCCATGAAGCTGTCGTCGATATTGGATAACTACAAATAAGGAAAATGAAGTGGAAGCCCCTGTTGGGAGAGAAGATGCTGGTTGCATCTCTGCCTGACGGGGGCTTTTTTTGTTCGATCGTCAGATGGCCATACATTCGTTCCGCTTTGCTTCTCATTGCTCAGTTCTCATAGAAAAAGCTATCGATACGAAAAATGATTAATGATATTAACAAACGAACTGCCGGTTATCCAGAAGGTGTATATTTGGCTGTTTTCGGTTACATCCTGAATGTGAGTAAAGCCATTCTATTCAAGTTTCCGAAAGAGGCGCATGATGACCCGTAACGAGGACAAGATCAGTCTGTTGCAAACTTGTTTTATTTTGGTATCATCGGCAGGCATTTTCGACCATGTGATGATCATTCCCATACTTTTGCAAGAAGCCGGTCGGGACGCTTGGGTTTCCGTATTGTCGACATTTTTTCCGTTTGTTGCGTGGATCTATCTGCTGGTGTACATCATACGCAAAACCGGCAAGCAACAACTGTCAGTCTGGCTGCAACAGCATGCCGGAACGGGGATTGCCAGGATTTTTTCGTTCCTTGCCGCCTTACAACTGTTTAGCATGGCGGCGGTCACCCTGCGGGACACCACGGTTTGGACGAATGTCACCTATTTGCCCAAAACTCCCAACCTGTTGCTGGTGTTCTTGTTTGCGTCGGTCTGTTTTTATGCGGCTTATTCGGGGATCCAGACAATCGCGATCGTCAACGGCGTGCTGCTGTCGTTTGTCATCCTGTTTGGATTATTTGTGGCGATTTCCAACATTCCAAACAAGGATTATACACTTTTGTTTCCTGTTCTGGCGCACGGGTTGGATCCCTTGCTGCGGGGGATGCAGATCACCGCAGTGGCGTTCTCCGAATTAATCCTGGTGCTGTTTATACAGCACCGGATTCGGTCTACCGTAACCGCAAGAGCGTTGATTCTCACGTGTGCTGTTTATGCAAACCTGATCCTCTCGCCATTAACTGGTGCCATCGCCGAATTCGGTACGTCCGAAGCCGCCTCTCTCCGGTTCACCGCGTTTGAGGAATGGCGGTTGGTCACATTTGGCCATTATCTGGAACATGTTGACTTCTTGTCGGTCTATCAATGGCTGGTCGGCTCCTTTATTCGCATTTCGTTTATTTTGTTTTTGCTACCTGAAGTGTTCCAGCTTCCGGCCGGGAAAAAGCGAACCGTTCTTTTGCTGACGGTGTCTGCCGTGATGGTGGCTGTAACGCAGATCCCGGTCAGCGATATGCAATTTGTTCGGTTTCTGAAGAATATCTTTCTCCCTGTCTCTCTGGCCTTAACAATTGTACTGCTGTTGTTTTTGACTATTGTGACTATCGTCATGCCATACAGAAAGGTGATGAAACGGTGAAACGACGCTCTTTCTTTAAAAAAATCGGAGAGTTGCAGAACGATTCCGGTTTACAGACGGTAGGTCAGGCAGTTGACAGTTCGTTGGAGAAAAATGCACGGTGGATCCGCTCCGCCTGCGCGTTGTGCCAGGATGTAAAAAGCCAAAAACTGCAGTTCCAAACCGAGACAGGCAGCCGTACTGCGCTCCTGTTATACTGTGAAGGGCTAGCAGATATAAAACAAATTCCCCAAACCATTGTGCCTGGTTTGGAAGAGTTGCTTTCGTCCGATCAGCCGCCGGATACCTGGAATGTGGCTCCTTTAAGCATCGAAACCGATTTGGAAATCGTCATTGCCAAGGTGTTTCAAGGCGCTTTAGCAGTTTTTGTCGATGGAATCGGGAAAGCGTACTTGCTGGACATCAGCAATCCGCCGCAAAGAACCCCGGAAGAACCCAATACGGAGGTATCGATCCGCGGTCCGCGGGACGGGTTTGTCGAAGAACTGACCGTTAACGTCGCATTGGTTCGCAAGCGTCTGAAAACCCGATCGCTGGCCTGTGAAAAATTTGTATTAGGCAGACGAAGCCAAACTCGGGCAGCTTTGCTGTACATGGAGGACATCATCAATCCACAGGTGCGGGACGAAATCCGCAACCGCCTGTCCAATATCAATTTCGACGCGGTATACACCAGTTCTCAACTGGAGGAACATTTGGCAGATTCTTCCTTTTCAATTTTCCCATTATTTCATTACACCGGCCGGCCGGACCATGTGGTTACTTCGCTGCTTCTTGGCCGGTTTGCCATTCTTTTGGATGGTCTGCCCACTGCTTTGATCGGACCGGCCAATTTATTTCTGCTGTTGAAGTCGCCGGAAGATTTTCACGTCAACTTTCTGTATGTGATTATGGAACGGCTGGTGCGTTTTTTAGGGGCTGTGATCGCTGTTTTTTTGCCTGGATTTTATATTGCGATTACCACTTATCATCAGGATCAAATTCCGCTTACCTTGTTGGCAACGTTTATAACAGCGAGAAAGGGTGTTCCTTTTCCGACTCCGGTGGAAGCGTTTATCATGCTGACCCTGTTTGAAATTTTACGTGAAGCCGGCCTGCGGCTTCCGGGCGTAATCGGACAGACACTGGCTGTTGTGGG
>NZ_BDUF01000056.1:46791-48298 GCF_002335525.1 Effusibacillus lacus | reverse complement strand
CGGGCTGATCATTGGAGAATCGGCGATCCGCGCAGGTTTGACCAGCCCTTCCATGCTGGTGATGATAGGGACGACGATTATCTCTTCCTTTACTTTGATCAACCAGTCCCTTTTAGGTGTGGTAAGCGTTTTGCGGTTTGGCGTTTTGATACTATCCTCCTTGTTTGGATTGTTCGGTTTTCTGATGTCCGTGTTTGCCATTTTGACATATCTGGCCAGCCTGCGCTCTTTTGGCTTGCCTTACCTGGCTCCCCTGTTTCCTTTCAACTGGCGGGATTTTGTGATTTCATTGGTTCCCTTGCATTGGTTAAAGAGGCCACAGATGCTGAACACTCAGGACGACACCAGGCGGAGGGGAACGCGGTGAAACGCAGCAAATGGCGGCTTGCACTCTTGCTAATGCTCCTTTTGCCTGTTCTGAACGGCTGTTGGAGCCAAAAAGAGATGGAACACATGTTCTACGTCCATGCGATCGGCCTTGACTATGTCGACGGACAATATGTGGTATATGCCCAAATCCTCAATTTCGCTCCACTGGGAAAGGCGGAGGGCGGAGGCAAAAGTCCTGCCGGGCAATCTCCCGCCTGGATTGGGAAAGGAGTGGGCACCACGTTTGATACTGCTGCGCACAACTTATATACCACAACGCAGCGATATGTGTTCTGGGGCCATCTGACCGCTGTGGTGTTCAGCGAGAACCTGTTGCGCCGCGGCATTGGGGATGCGCTTGATATGCTGGGGAGATTCCAAGAATTCCGGTACACGACGTGGATTTTCGGAACGCGCGATCCGCTTGAGAAAATATTGACAACCGCCCCGATTCTCGAGGAATCCCCGGTGTATTCCCAATTGGGCGATCCACGGGACACTTTTTACCAAAGTTCCTTTATCCCTCCCATCCGGTTGAACAAGCTGGTGGCAGCACTGAGGGAACCGGGACGAACCGCTTATATCCCGAACCTGACGGTCTTCAAAGACCGTTGGATGGACGTGAAACAAAAATATCCGGCACTGTCCATGAACGGCGTCCATGTTCTCAAGGACTCAAAATCGACCGCTTTTTTCCCGCGCTCTGAACTGGTCGGCTGGAGATGGATGCTGCAAGAAATTCCACGCACACCATTGGAAGTTTCCGTGAATGACCGTCCGGCTGCCGTTCTCATCTGCGAAAACCCCAAAATCAAGATCCGGCCGCAAGTACAGGCGAACCGCGCTACATTTCGGATCAAAGTTGGTGTAACGGCGTCGATCATTGAGATGATACAGCCTGAGCAGGAAGCCGTTCTCCGGGACAAAGCGGCGCTGCAAATCGAACAGGAGATCCGCTCTACATTCAATGAAGGGGTCGAATCCCAATCTGACATTTTCCAGTTGGGAGCCGTTCTCCACCGTAAATCGCCGAAAGCCTGGAAGGCAATCAGCCAAAACGGAAAATTGCCCTTGCGCCCCGACACCCTGCAGTCGGTCGATGTAACAGTGAAAATTGTCAGTTCCGGAAAGAAATTCT
>NZ_BDUF01000056.1:30932-46716 GCF_002335525.1 Effusibacillus lacus | reverse complement strand
TAGATCAGAGCAGAAAGCTGGAAAGAGGCTAACCGGTATAGGCACCGCTGTTTGACGAAAAAATGTTCAAAAGGTGAGTGGGAGGGATTCGGCAATTGAAGGGAGTTCATCTGCATATGAAGCGGCTTGTGCGACAGATGCGGGCGGTTCGCGTGCTTCTGGCCGCCACCGTAGGAGTGGGTTTGACAAGCGGTGTGCTGCTGATCCTTCAGGCCTATCATTTGGCCCGAATTGTCAACGCTGTATTTTTGGAGCACGCTCCCTTGCATCAGGTCAAGCCTTGGCTCTGGATCTTATTCGGACTCATCATCACCCGCGGCGTTCTCAGCTGGTTGAATCAGGCGATCGCCGCGCATATGGCCGTGCGTGTGAAAACGGATTTGCGACAAAGACTGATTGCGCATCTGTTCCGGCTTGGTCCTGTTTGGGCAGCTCAAGAGCGACGCGGCGAATTGGTCAACACGGCGATGATCGGGATTGAACAGTTGGAAACCTTTTTGTCTCGCTATCTTCCGCAAATGGCATTGTCGGCATTGATACCGTTGTCAATTTTCGGTTTCGTACTGACACGCGACGCTCTAACAGCGTTCATTCTTACTGTGGCAGCTCCGTTGATCATCTTCTTTATGATTTTGATCGGCAAGGCGGCGGAATCGGCCAGCTCCCGTCAATGGCAGCAATTGAGTTTGCTTGCTGCACGGTTTCTTGATCTGTTGGAGGGCATGACGACCCTGAAGGTTTTTGGACGAAGCCGCGATCGGGCGGAGTGGATGGGCCGGGCGAGTGAAGCCTATCGGCTGGCAACTATGCGTACCCTTCGTGTCGCATTTTTGTCTTCTTTTTTACTGGAATTATTTGCAACACTGAGCACGGCGGTCGTCGCCGTTACCCTCGGCCTGCGCCTGGTTTCTGATCGCTTGCCCTTTTTCACGGCTTTTTTGATCCTATTGTTGACACCTGAATTTTTTCAGCCCCTTCGGGCGCTTGGCAGCGAATTTCACGCAGGTCTCAACGGAGTGACGGCTGCCGGAAGAATCTTCGAGATTCTTGAAGCCAAACCGCCGGGCCTGGTACAGGATGATTGGAAGAACGAAGATCAATATGGGGATTCGCAGGATCAGTCATACACAATTGAATTTGTCCATGTCACTTTCGCGTATGATCCAGGATTGCCCCCCGTAATACATGATATCAATCTGACTGTACGCCCTGGTGAAACGCTGGCGTTAGTCGGGCCCAGCGGAGCGGGTAAAAGCACGCTCCTCGACCTTTTGCAGGGTTTTTTGCGTCCGACCGCTGGGGAGATACTTATTAACGGGCAATCGTTGAGCGACTGGCCTATTGACGAATGGAGACGACGAGTGGCGGTTTTGCGTCAGCACACTCATATCTTTGCCGGCACCGTCATGGATAATTTGCGTATGGCTCGTCCCAACGCTTCAGAGGAGGAGGTTGTGTCAGCTGCGCGTACAGCAAAGGCACATGATTGGATTGTCTCTTTGCCCAAAGGCTACGACACTCTCTTGGGTGAAGGCGGATACGGTCTAAGCGGGGGGCAGATCCAGAGATTGGCGGTGGCACGGGCTTTGCTTAAGGACGCTCCGGTGGTGCTGCTTGATGAACCTACCGCCCACCTTGACCCGGAAACCGAATGGACAATGCAGGAAGGTATTGCACAGCTTTTGGCGGGTCGCACAGTAATTGTGGTAGCCCATCGTCTGAGCACTGTAAAGCAAGCGAATCGGATCGCCGTGATGGAAGGCGGAAAGATTGTTGAACAAGGAAGCCATACCGATTTGATGGCCGTTCAGGGAATCTATCGCCGATTACGCGCCGCGTACGCAGGAGGTGAAGAATCGTGAACAGACGTGTGATACAGGAGATGACACCGGAAGATAGAAAGACACAGCTGTCGTTCTGGAGGGTTATCGTCCGCCTGTTCCAATTTCAACGGCCCTTCCTCCGGCGTATCGCCCTGTCAATTCTCCTCAGCTTTTGTACAGTAGGAGCGAACATAGGGCTCATGGCAACGTCCGGTTTTCTGATTGCCAAAGCTGCCCTGCACCCTGCCACCGTATTGTTGCTGTGGATGCCGATTGTAGGGGTTCGATTTTTTGGCTTGTCCCGTGCCGTGTTCCGTTACGGAGATCGGTATTACTCCCACGATTTGACGTTTCGCATCCTCCGGCAGATACGTGAGTGGCTGTATCGGCGTATTGAGCCGCTTGTACCGCTGATGCGGCCTGGTCAGCAAAGCAGTGATGTTTTCGCATCGGCAATCGGGGACATTGAAACCCTGCAGAATTTGTACCTGCGGGTGATTGCACCACCGTTAGTGGCATTTCTGGCGATGGGTTTGTGCAGTGTGCTGATGGCTCCCTTTGGCTGGGATATGGTATTGGCTTTGGTTGCGGGAATGGTTTCCGCAGGAGCGGGTGTTCCTTTGCTTACACATCTTCTTGCTCAGAGAGCAGGGGCGGAAGCGGTTCGAGTTCGGGCACGCATGCAAACGAAACTGGTGGATTCTGTCGAGGGCATGGCCGATGTGTTGGCGTACAACCTGAAAACGAGAGTGATGCAGGTATGGGAAAGTGAGCAGCAGATATGGGTCAGCCGTCAATTATGGCTGGCCCATGTGGACGGCTTGGGAAGCGGGCTTTTCTTCATTTGCAGTCATTTGACAATGTGGGTTGTGTTGTGGCTTGGTATTGAGCACGTGCAAACAGGACGTTTAGATGGTGTGTACTTGGCCATGCTGGTACTGGCAGCGTTAGCGGTGTTTGAAGCGGTGATGCCGATGCCGACAGCTTTCAAGCAGTTGGGGGAGTGCATCGAGGCCGGGCGGAGGATGTTTCGCTTGACCGATCAGTCCCCCCTGGTGCCGGAACAGGTTTGCTCACTGCTTCCCCGTTCTGCGGATTTGCGCGTACGCAATGTGTCATTTATATACCCCGGTTCGGATCGCAAAATATTGGCAGATATCTCTTTTGATCTGCCAGAGGGCAAACACATGGCTCTGGTCGGAGCAAGCGGCGCAGGAAAAAGCACGCTCATTCGCCTATTATTGCGTTTTTGGGAGCCAACGCACGGACATATCGAACTCGGCGGGGTCAATCTGTGCGATGTGGAGCCTGAGGCGGTTCGCCGTTGGTTTACAGTGATTGAACAAAAAACCTACCTGTTCCACGAGTCGGCGGCCGATAATTTGCGCCTTGGACATCCCACAGCGACCTTGACTGAACTGCAGGATGCCGCCTCAAAATCACAAATTGATCAGGTTTTGCGGGCATTGCCGCATGGATATGATACTCTTCTTGGCGAATTCGGCGCGCGTTTGTCAGGTGGGGAACGGCAACGCTTGGCCCTGGCGCGGGCATTGTTGAAAGAAGCGCCCATTCTCCTATTGGATGAGCCAACAACCGGTTTGGACCCGATTGTTGAACAAAGGTTTATGAAGATTCTTCGCATGCTGGCTGCCGGACGCTCTGTTCTGCTCATTACCCACCGCATGAGCGGGTTGGAATCCTTTGACGAAATTCTGGTACTGAAAGATGGACGCATTGCAGAAAGAGGGACACACGCGGAATTACTTAACCTGCGCGGCATTTACCGCGCCATGTGGGAGGTGGAGAGAGACCGCCTGCACGCATATGCGTACAATTCATTGGAAAAAAACGGATAGTGCCCGATTTCGGAGATATACTACAAAAGAAATCCCGGGTTTGATTTTTTGATTTTCCTGGTGTCAAACCTATAGGTGTAGGAAAGGGGTACTTGGCATGCTGAATGTATTGTTAGCCCGTTGGCAGTTTGGGATCACCACGGTCTACCACTTTCTCTTCGTGCCTTTGACCATCGGATTGAGTGTTCTGATTGCCCTGATGGAGACAATGTATGTTCGGACAGGCGATGAGACATATAAACGGATGGCGAAATTTTGGGGCAAAATGTTTCTGGTCAACTTCGCCCTGGGGGTGGTCACCGGGATCATGCAGGAATTCCAGTTTGGCATGAACTGGTCCGCCTATTCCCGCTTCGTCGGTGATGTATTCGGTCCGCCCCTGGCGATCGAAGCGCTTGCCGCCTTTTTTCTTGAATCGACCTTCATTGCAGTATGGCTGTTCGGATGGGACCGGTTGTCCAAGCGCGTCCATCTGCTCGCGATCTGGCTTACGGCCCTCGGAGTGTCGATATCCGCTCTTTGGATTTTGACAGCGAATGCCTTTATGCAGGAGCCGAGAGGCTATGTGATCCACAACGGCCGGGCGGAAATGAACAATTTTTGGGCATTGCTCGGGAACCCCCAATTGTGGGTGGAGTTTCCACATGTTTGGTTCGGTGCTCTCTCTACAGGTGCCTTCTTCATCACAGGCGTCAGTGCTTGGTATTTACTGAAAAAACGGCATCTTGAGGAGTTTACGCGATCTTTTAAAATCGGAATCCTCGTAGCTTTGGCCTCTACGGTGCTGACAATTGTGCTGGGACATTCGCAGGCGCAACATTTAATGACGTCACAACCCATGAAGATGGCGGCATCGGAGGCACAATGGAACACCAGCCAGGAACATGCTCCCTGGTCCGTGTTTGCGATCATCGATGAAGAACATCACCGCAACACGTATAATGTTCAAATTCCTTATTTACTGAGCATTCTTGCCTATAATCACACCTATGGCAAGGTCGAAGGGATCAATCAGCTGCAGGAACAGTATGTACGAACGTACGGTCCGGGAAATTACATTCCACCCGTATGGGTGACGTACTGGAGTTTTCGCGTGATGGTACTGGCGGGACTCTTGATGTTGCTGTTGGCCCTTTACGGATTGTATCTGATGTTGAAAAATCGATTGAGCCAGCATTCCGCATTTCTACGGGCGATGATAGGGGCTATATTCCTGCCGTACATAGCACACACCTCTGGGTGGATCATGACGGAGATGGGCAGGCAGCCATGGGTGGTCTTGGGTCTTCTGAGAACGGCAGACGGTGTTTCCCCTACGGTCACCCCACCAATGATATGGACGACGTTGCTCGGGTTTGGAATCTTGTATCTTGTTTTGGGGATTATTGACGTTTATTTATTTGTTCGCTTTATCCGTCAGGGACCGGATCTCGAGGAGGATACGTCAGAAATGGATGCCAAACTCCCCCATCCAGTCACTTAGAAAATGCGTAGGTGTAACCATTATGGATAATGAGGTGAGGATTGATTGATTCTGAACATCATCTGGTTCATTCTGATTGCTACATTGTTTACCGGATTTTTTGTATTGGAGGGTTTTGATTATGGGGTTGGCATTTTAACACCTTTCCTTGGACGGACAGATGAACAGCGGCGACTTATTATTAATACCATCGGTCCGTTCTGGGATGCAAATGAGGTATGGCTCATCACCGCAGGCGGAGCAATGTTTGCAGCATTCCCGAACTGGTACGCGACTTTGTTTAGCGGGTTTTACATAGCTTTCTTCCTGCTGTTGGTGGCGCTGATAGTGCGTGCTGTAGCGTTTGAGTTTCGCAGTAAAATCAGTAACCCCCGTTGGCGTACCACCTGGGATTGGCTTCTGTTTGGAGGAAGTGTTCTACCGCCCTTTCTGTGGGGCGTTGCTGTCGCCAACTTCATGAGTGGTGTGCCCATTGACTCCAACATGAATTATGTCGGTACGTTTTGGAACCTGATTACGCCTTTCAGTATCATGGGTGGATTAAGTTTGCTGCTGCTTTCAACGTTACACGGTGCTCTATACCTTTCCCTTCGCACATTTGGCGAAATGCAGGAAAGGGCAAGGGAAACCGCACGGAGAATCGGGGTGCTTGCCAGCCTGGTGATGTTCCTGTTTGCTGTCTTAAGTTTCTATAATACTGACCTGTTCAGCAAAATCGGCATTAACCCCGGTGCAGTTCCCGTGCTGGCAGCCATGACGTTGTTGTCGGTGCCCTTTTTCATTCATGCCAAACGCGACGGTTGGGCGTTTTTAATGACCACCATGACAATCGTATTCTCTTCGATCACGGTTTTTCTCCAAATGTTTCCGCGCGTCATGATCAGCTCGCTCAACCCCGAATGGAGTCTGACGATCTACAATGCCGCATCGGGACCCTATTCGCTGCGAGTGATGACTATCATCACCGTCTGTGTGTTACCTTTTGTCCTGGCGTACCAGGCTTGGACGTATTGGGTGTTTCGGCATCGTCTGCGTCCAGGTGGTCACATGGATTATTAAAACTGACATGCTGTTTCATACACGTAAAGAACAGCTCAAGCGCCCCTCGGGAGGCGGGAAAACCCCCACCTGCAAAGGTAAGAAAAAATAGGACTGGGTTTCAGGCTTATTTTTGTCGATTCACAGGTACTCCCAGAAATAGGACTGTTTTTCAGTCCTATAAGCTATTTCTTTTCTACGCCCCTTGAAAATCCCCCGGATAAGACTGAAAATCAGTTCTATTCTTGAAATGACAATCAAAAAATTAAAAATAAGACGGACAATCAGTCTTATTTTCACAGCATCTACATTATGTTAACTAAAACTCGGTCATGGAGAATTCCCATCAACTACCTATAATCTACCTTCTCCTCAATCCCATACCTCCTCATCTTTTGGTAAAGGGTCGAACGGCTGATGCCGAGCTGTTTGGCTGCCAGGCTCCGGTTGCCTCCACTTTCCTTCAGCACTTGCACAATCAGGTTTTTCTCTGCTGCTTCCAACAAATCACGTTTTTCCATCTGTAGCGGGCCGTCAGGAATGTCCCCTTTTGGGAAGGTCCCGGCAGGCATGTTTCCGACAGAGAGGGTTCCGGCGAAGACATTGTTCCTCCGAGCACTCAACAACCCGGAAGGCAAATGGTGAACCTCGATCCACTCCGAACTTTCCAGATTCATCGCTCTCTCCAGCACGTTTTCCAGTTCCCTGACGTTGCCTGGCCAATCATACTTTTTCAGGATTTCAATAGCGGCGGGAGTAATCCCGACAACTTTTTTCCCAATTCGTTGGTTCAGCTTGCGAATCAGCTCTTCGCAAAGCGGCGGCAGATCTTCCGGACGATTGCGCAGTGGCGGAATCTCCAGATGGATCACATGCAGGCGGTAGTACAGGTCTTCCCGAAATCTTCCTTCCCGAATCAAATCCTCCAGGCGTTTGTTGGTCGCAGCCACGATCCTTACATTGACCTGCCGGGTTCGGGTATCGCCCAGCCTTTCAAATTCCTTCTCTTGAAGCACCCTCAGCAATTTGGCCTGGAGCGAAAGAGGCATGTCGCCAATCTCATCCAGGAACAAGGTGCCTCCATCAGCCAGCTCAAATTTTCCAGGCTTGCCGCCTTTTCGGGCACCGGTAAACGCACCGTCCGCATAACCGAAAAACTCCGATTCCAGCATTTCGACCGGTATGGCGGCACAGTTTACCTTCACATACTTTCCCGGCCGTCCGGATATCTCATGAATGGCTTGGGCAAACAATTCTTTGCCGGTACCGCTTTCACCGGTGATCAGCACCGTTGACAGCGTCTGTGCCGCCAGATAGGCTTGTTTCTTTAACAGTTCCATTTCGCCGTTCCTTGTCACAATTCGATCCAGCGCAGTTCCATGGGTAAAGGCGTGCAGGTACTTGCCGTCGATGGCACTTTCCAGCATCCGTTCCAGCTTTTTGGTAGTTTCCAGTTCATGTGCCATTTTTTCATAAGCGGACAGGTCCTTTAATATGGCAATGGATCCGATTACCTGATCCCGATAGACAACAGGTGCAAAGGATGCGAGGGCGACAGTTTCCGGCAGGAGGATTTTCTTGGAAGCAAGGGGAGCGTGGGCGTGCAAAGCATAGATCATATCCTCACCGACCTGGGGCAGCATGCTCTCCACTGTTTGATCCAGCACGGCAAACTGGGGCTGCTGAAACAAGCGCTCCGCCGGGGAATTGAACGTGTGAATCCTGTGGTTCCTGTCAATGGCAACGACTGCGTCATCCAGGTGTTCAATCAGACACTGCACGTGATTGGCAAGCTGTTCGGTAGCCATCAGGAAACCCTGGATCAGGTCCCCCTTGGCCACAACTCCATGAACGATTCCTTCATCGTCCACCACCACTGCATGCGCTACGTTGTTTGACAAGAGAATGTCCCTGGTTTCTGTCAGCGGGGTGTTGAGGTTGACCGTTACCACTTCCCGGATCAGGCAGGGGGCAATGGGCGTATTCAGTATCCCGCCTTCCAGCAGCAGACGGTAGATCACATACTTGGTGACGATCCCTTCCAGCTTGCCATCGGGTGTCAGCACACAGGCAATGTCCAGCCGGTGCTTCAGGAATTGGGTCAAGACGGCTTGCACCGTATCGGTGGGCCGCAGGGCGACAAAGGTGTGGGTCATGCAATCGGCCGTTTTCATGGGAATCCTCCCTTCGCAGGCAGATGGGTTGCATTGCAACTGTTCGATTTCCGTACATTTGTCTGAATGTTACTACAATTGTATCCGAGAAACGCTTCTTCGTGAAGGTGAAAAATCGTCCTTCTGCCATGCGAGAAATGGGCGTCCGCTAAGGAGCCCGGTTCCGATAAGGCTGGCACAAGTCTTGCGTGATACAAATCCCCGGAGGTGAAGAATCGGATGAAGATAGTGCGAATCGGAGCGGCACAGGGTTTTTATGGGGATGCACTGGAGCCCGCCATAGTGTCTGCCAAAAGGGGAGACATTCAATATCTGGCGTTTGATTGTCTGGCGGAACTGACCATGGCCATTCTTGCCAAAGATCAGGCAAAAGACCCAAACAAAGGGTATACCCGGGACATCACGCCTGCCATGCAATACCTGCTTCCCATAGCCAAGGACAAAGGCTTCAAGATGCTGACCAATGCCGGGGGCATCAACCCGGAAGGGGCTCTGCAGGAAGTGCTGCGAATCGCAAACAAACTGGGGCTGCACGGTTTGCGGGTGGCGGTTGTGACCGGAGACAACCTGATGGGACGGTTGGATGAGCTACAGGAGAGCGTGCTTACCCTGGAAGATCTCGAAACCGGTGAAAAACTCGGCACTGTAAAGGACAGGCTGATGTTTGCCAATGCGTATCTCGGAGCGCAACCGATTGTGGAAGCGTTGAAGCAGGGGGCGGATGTGGTGATCACCGGCCGGACCACCGATACGGCCCAGTTTCTGGCCCCTTTGATCTACGAATTCGGCTGGTCGCAAGAGGATTGGAACGAATTGGCGCAAGGCATCCTGATGGGCCACCTGATGGAGTGTTCCGGCCAGTCTACAGGCGGAAATTTCAGCGGGTGCTGGTGGGAACTGAAAGACCTGGACCTGATTGGCTACCCGATTGCGGAAGTGCGGGAGGACGGGAGCTTTGTCCTGACCAAACCGGAAGAAACCGGAGGTCTTGTGTCGGTAGACACGGTCAAGGAACAGATGCTGTATGAGATCCACGACCCGACTGCTTATGTAACGCCTGATGTGATTGCCGATTTTACCACCGCCACCCTGGAAGATATCGGCCCCGACCGGGTTCTGGTTCGGGGGGCCACGGGCAAACATCGGCCCGACAGCCTGAAGGTTGTGATGGGATATGAGAACGGCTACATGGGGCAAGCGATGGTCGGGTATTCCTGGCCGGACGCTTTAAGAAAGGCAAGGGCAGCGGAAGAGATTATCCGCAAACAGCTGCAGCGGCGGGGCTGGGAGTATGAGGAAGTGCACGCCGAGTACTTGGGATTCAACTCCCTGCACGGACCTACGGTTGAGGAACCGCAAGAAGAGTTGAACGAAGTCTATCTTCGCATGACAGTCCGGGCGAAGACCCGGGAGGACGCGGACAGGTTCGGGAGGTTGTTTCCCTATCTGGCGTTGAACGGCCCGCCAAGCCTTGGCGGCAGTTTTGGCACGTTGACCTCGAGACAGCTGCTGGGTATGTGGTCGACTCTGATTCCCCGTGAAATGGTGGAGCGGGAGATCAAGATTCGGATTGAGGAAGTGAGTGTGTGATGGCGCTTGTACAGTTGCGGGATATATCACAGGTTCGGGCGGGAGACAAAGGCAATACGGTCAACATCGCCCTGTTTGCCCCAAGTGATGAGTTGTACCGGATCTTCTTGCGGGAAGTGACGCCTGAGAAGGTGAAAGCCCACTTTCGCGGCTGGATTGAAGGGGAGGTCATCCGCTATGAGGTGCCCAATCTCATGGCTTTGAATTTCGTCTGCCGGCGGGCGTTGAACGGAGGAGGCTCCTCCTCCATCCGGATGGACAATCTTGGCAAATGCTTTGGCACCAACCTGCAGCGGATGATGATTGAAGTGGGGGGTAAGTGACATGCCGTATCTTCCTTACTTTACGGAGGAACATGATGCTTTGCGGACAACAGTGCGCCGTTTTGTTGAGAACGAGGTAAAGCCTTATGTGGACGAATGGGAGGAGAAAGGGGAATTTCCCCGAGAGATTCTCAAACGGATGGGGGATCTGGGGTTCCTCGGCTTGCGGTACCCGGAGGAAGTCGGGGGGCAGGGGGGAGATTATTTTGCCGGCATGGTGCTGGCGGAGGAATTGGCCCGCTGCGGTGCAGGCGGATTCCCGATGGCTGTTGCCGTTCAGACAGACATGGCAACCCCGCCGATCCTTCAGTTTGGTACACCCAAACAGATTGAGCAGTTCCTGATTCCCGCCCTGCGTGGCGACAAATTGGCTTGTCTTGGAATCACGGAACCCGATCACGGTTCCGATGTCCAGGGCATTCAGACAAGAGCGGTACGGGATGGGGACGAGTGGGTGATCAACGGGAGCAAAATGTACATCACCAACGGACCACGGGCCGACTTTATTACATTGGTGGCCCGGACCTCCAACGAGCGCGGCTACAAAGGAATCAGCCTGTTCCTGGTGGAGATGGACCGTCCCGGAATCACGGTCAGCCGCAAACTGGATAAGGTGGGGATGCGTTCTTCCGATACGGCCGAACTGGTCTTTGAGGATGTGCGGATTCCGGCCGACCAACTGCTTGGGGAAGAGGGGAAAGGCTTCTACCACATCATGTGGGAACTGCAGGGGGAGCGCCTGGTGGCGGCAGCCGGATGCATCGGCACCATGCAGTATATCTATGAACTGGCACTGCGCTATGCAAAAGAACGCCGCCAGTTTGGGCAGCCGATAGCCAATTTTCAAGTAATATCCCATTTGCTGGCGGAAATGGCCACTGAGATAGAAGCTTGCCGTCAACTGACCTATGCGGTAGCTTACCGGTTCTCCCGCGGGGAGGTCCCCAGCAAGGAGATTTCCATGGCGAAGCTTGCCACGGCGCAATCGACCCATTGGGTGGCGGACCGGGCCCTGCAAATTTTTGGAGGCAACGGGTATATGCAGGAATATCCGATCGAACGGATTTGGCGGGATACCCGGCTGAACCGCATAGGGGCCGGCACGGACGAAATCATGAAAGAAATCATCGCCAAGGAGATGGGGATCAACGCCTAATTCCCGTAAAGGAGGGATCGAAGTGGGACACTGGCTGTTTGGCAAGGAACATGAAATGTTCAGGCAGAGCGTGAGAAAGTTCGTGGAAAAAGAAGTCACCCCCCACATTGAGGAGTGGGAGCGGGCGGGCGAAGTTCCCCGTTCCCTGTTTCGGCGCGCAGGAGAGTTGGGGTATCTGGGTCTGAAGTTTCCCGAGGAATATGGCGGAGGGAACGATCTGCTGGCAGATGCAATCTTTGTTGAGGAAATGTCCAGGTGCGGATCAGGCGGCACGGCTGCCGCTCTGACGGCTCACTCGGGGATTGCTGTAACACCGATCTGGCGGTTTGGAGACGAAGAACAGAAGCAGCGGTATCTGATTCCCGCTCTTCGGGGGGAAATGATTGCCGCGCTTGGCATCACAGAACCGGACTCGGGATCCGACGTGGCTTCCATCAGGACGACCGCACGCCGAGTCGGAGACAGTTACATCCTAAACGGCAGCAAAACCTTCATCACCAACGGTGTCAACGCCGACATTGTCTGTGTGGCGGCCAAAACGGAACCGGAAGCGGGTCACCGGGGCATCAGCCTGTTTGTCGTGGAAACCAAGACCCCGGGATTCTCTGTCGGCAAGAATCTGAGAAAGCTGGGGTGGCGGGCATCCGACACGGCGGAACTGGCATTTGAGGATGTCCGGGTTCCGGCCGGCAATCGGATTGGCCAGGAGAATCAAGGATTCTATTACATCATGCAAAATTTCCAGTGGGAACGGATTCTTATGGCTTTGTCCAGCGTGGCTTCGGCGGAGAAGGCGTTGGAACAGGCCATGAGGTACAGCAGGGAACGCATTCAGTTTGGTGTGCCGATTCAACAGTTCCAGGTGCTGCAGCACAAGATGGTGGACATGGCGGTAGACATTGAGAAAGCCCGAAATCTCACCTATTGGGCTCTTTACCAGTACCAGCAGGGGAAAGATGCGGTGACGGAAGCGACGATGGCGAAAGCGTATGCGGGTGAAACGGTCAGCCGTGTCTCAGATGCAGCTTTGCAGATCCACGGCGGCGCAGGCTATATGATGGAATACCCCGTACAGCGTTACTGGCGGGATGCCCGAATCATGTCCATCGGTGGGGGCACCACCCAGATCATGAACGAAATCCTTGTCAAGCAGCTTGGCATAAACAAAGAGGAGGAGACAGCATGGCAATCGGGGAACAGGATCAACTCACGATGAACGACCTGGTCAACCGGCTGGAAGAGAAGAAGCGCCGGATTCGCGAGGAAATGGGCGGAGAGGAAGCGATTGAGAAACAGCACCAGCTGGGAAAATTGACTGCCAGGGAACGGATTGCGCTGCTGTTTGATCCGGGTACTTTTGAAGAAATGGGGGTGCTGGCACATCACCAGCAGACGGTCGGTGACATGGCCGGGAAGAAAACGCCGGCAGACGGGGTGATTACCGGCTACGGCAAAATCGACGGCAGGCTCTCCTGTGTGGCTGCGTATGATTTTACCGTAATGGCCGGTTCCATGGGGCAGGTTGGCGAGAAGAAAGTGGCCCGGATGCGGGAATGGGCCCTCAAAAACCGGGTGCCGATCATTTGGCTGATTGACTCGGCCGGAGCCCGGATTCAGGAAGCGGCCGGTTCCTGGTTTGCCGAGACGGGGGATGTATTCTTCGAGGAAGTGATGATGTCGGGCGTCATCCCGCAAATCTGTGCCATGATGGGACCAGGTGCGGCAGGCACTGCGTACATCCCGGCACTGGCTGATTTTGTGCCGATGGTCAAGGGCACAAGCTTTATGGCGCTTGGCGGCCCCCCGCTGGTGAAAGCCGCAATCGGGGAAGACATCACGGAAGAAGAGCTCGGCGGCAGCAAGATTCATTGCGAGGTGTCAGGGGTAGGCGATCTGGAAGTGGAAGACGATGCGGCCTGCATTGCCGCCATTCGGGAATACATCAGCCATTTCCCGCTCAACAACCTGGAACTGCCGCCCATTGTCCAAACGGACGACCCTGTTGACCGCAGGTGCGAGAAACTGTACCAAGTGGTTCCCATGCAGATGAGCCGGGCCTACGACATGCACAAAGTCATTCATGAGATTGTGGACAACGGACGGTTCTTTGAACTGAAGCCAAAATGGGCTCGCAACATGATTACCGGTCTGGCCCGTATAGGCGGCTATCCGGTCGGCATCGTCGCCAGCCAGCCGATGTGGCTTGGGGGAGCCATCGATGTAAACGCCTCCGACAAAGCGGCACGGTTTATCAATCTGTGTGATGCATTCAACATTCCGCTGCTGTATTTGGTGGACACTCCCGCGTTCCTGATCGGTTCGTCGGTTGAAAAACAAGGCATTATCCGCCACGGAGCCAAGTTCCTGCACGCGACAGCCAACGCGACGGTTCCCAAATTCACCGTGGTGGTGCGGAAAGCATTTGGTGCCGGGTATTACGTGATGAACGGGCGTGCCTTCGACCCGGACCTGATCGTGGCCTGGCCGGGTGCGCAAATCAGCCTGATGGGAGCGGAAGGGGCCGTCAACATCATTTTCCGAAAGGAAATCGGCAAGGCGGAAAACCCGGAGGCCAGGCGGCAAGAACTGGTTGACGAATACAGAAAACGCATCAGTCCCGAGATCGCGGCAGGGGCCGGTTTGATCGACGATGTGATCGATCCTGCGGATACGCGACGGATTCTTGCTTCAGCGCTTGAACGGACCCGCGGCAAAAAAGTGGAGAGACCCTGGAAGAAGCACGGAGTGGTTCCGGTATAGGAATTGAATTGTGAGGAGGAGAAAATATGGTTGTCGTTTCCGAATTGGAACGGAATCTGGTCAGCAGGGTGTGCGTCGGGGATATGGTTACACGGTCGGCCTCCCGTTTTCCGAACAAGGTGGCGATCAAGGACGGAGAGAGGGTTTTGACCTACAAGGAGTTTAACAACTTGGTCAACCGCTGCGGACATGGATTGCTGCAGCTCGGGTTGGAGCATCAGGACAAGGTCGCCATCATGACGCGCAATTCCTGGGAGATGCTGGTACTGTATTTTGCCTGTGCCAAGGCGGGGCTGATTGCGATGCCGATCAATCTTGGTCTGAAAGCACCTGAGATTGCCTATTGCATGAACGACTCCGGAGCCAAAGTGCTGGTGGCGGAGAGTGTGTTTGCCGGGATGATCGGGCCGGCTCTCGACAGTTTACCGGCGTTGCAGCATGTGTATTGGTGCGGCTCTTCGGGTGTCGAGAAGCAGGGGAAGGTTCGCGGAACGTTTGATGAACTGCTGGATTCCGGTGCACCGGAGGAAGTCGAGCGGATCGTCAACGACCGGGATATTGTCCAACTCCTCTATACAAGCGGAACCACTTCCATGCCCAAAGGGGTTCTCACCAGCCATGTGGCGGTTTCTATTACCGCTTTGACCAATGCGCTGCAAACCAAAATGGATCACAGGGATCAGGTAATGGCTTTGCTTCCCTTGTTTCATTGCGCCCAGTTGAACGCTTTGACGATCCCGTCGATCTTGACCGGGGCCGGTGTTGTGATTCTGAAAGCGTTTGATCCCCAACAGGTTGCCGATGGAATCGAACAGGAACGAATGACGATCACCCTGCTTTTGCCCGTCATGTATCAGGCCTTGCTCGGTATACCGGGTGTTCGTGAAAGGGATTTCTCCTCTGTTCGGATGGCGGTATACGGTATGGCGTTCATGCCGCAATCGAGAATCGACGCGCTTCAGAAGATCTTCCCAAATGCCAACATTCTGTTGGGGTCGGGACAAACCGAATTCATTCCGACGACCACTTTCCAACGACCGGAACATCAGGCAACCAAATCGGCATCCTGGGGACCCGCAACCGTCTGTACGCAAGTTGCGATAATGGATGATCATGGCAATCTGCTTCCGCCAGGTGAAGTCGGGGAGATAGTGTACCGGGGACCGCAAGCGCTGGAAGGGTATCTGAACCGACCGGACAAAACGTCGGAAGCGTTCCGGTACGGATGGTTCCACAGCGGTGACGTGGCCCGGATGGACGAAGAGGGGGTCATCTGGTTCACAGACCGCAAGAAAGACATGGTCAAAACCGGCGGGGAAAATGTAGCTTCTATAGAAGTGGAAGGCCGGTTGCTGGAACATCCGGCCGTCCTGGAGGCGAGTGTGGTGGGACTTCCTCACCCCCAGTGGGGAGAAGCGGTAACTGCCTTTGTCATCCTGAAGCCCGGACAGACAGTCACACAGGAAGAATTGATCGGATTCTGCAAGGACAAACTGGCAGGCTTCAAGGTTCCGAAGCGGATCGAGTTCGTGGAATCCTTCCCCCGAACAGGTACAGGCAAGATTCAGAAACATCATC
>NZ_BDUF01000056.1:11913-30861 GCF_002335525.1 Effusibacillus lacus | reverse complement strand
TGCGTGACCAATACTCAAATTTCTATCAAACTGAACAGTAATTTTCTAAAATGGAAAAGAGGGTGTTCCAGCATGACGCAAAAACTTCCGCTGCAGATATCCAGCCGGTTAACGCTGCCGGTAATCAATGCCCCCATGTTTCTGGTCTCGGGACCCGAGCTTGTCATGGAAAGCTGCAAGGCGGGGATAATCGGTTCCTTCCCCTCCTTAAACGCCCGCACACCGGAAATCCAGGACGAGTGGATGGGTCGCATCAAGGAGGAATTGGCAGCCCATCAGGCTGCCAACCCGGACGCAAAGACGGCTCCCTGGGCCATGAACATTGTGGCCCACAGGACGAACAAGCGGCTGGAGACTGATATGAACCTGGTCCTCAAACATCGGCCACCCATCATCATTACATCCCTCGGGAGTCCCAAACCGATTGTGGAGGTGGTTCATGCCTATGGCGGACTGGTGTTCTCCGATGTGATATCGCTTCCTTTTGCGAGAAAAGCCGCCGAGGCGGGCGTCGACGGTTTGATCCTGGTATGCGCCGGGGCAGGCGGACACGCGGGAACCATCAACAGTTTTGCCTTTGTCGAAGCGGTTCGCGAGTTCTATGACGGGCTCCTGATTCTGGCCGGAAACATTTCCAGCGGACGTGCCATTCTGGCTGCCGAGGCCCTGGGGGCCGACCTGGCATACATGGGAACCCGCTTTATCGCCACCAAAGAAAGCATGGCCAGTGATGAATACAAGCAAATGCTGATTGACGCAACCCTGGAGGATCTGGTCTACACCAATGCCTTTACCGGAGTGCACGCCAATATGCTCAAGCCCAGCATTCGCAAAGCGGGGTTGGACCCGGACAACCTGAAACCAAAGAATTCGGTGGATCTTGAGTTCATAGAAAACAAGGAAGTAAAGGCCTGGAAGGACATCTGGTCCGCCGGGCAGGGGGTGGGGGCCGTTAAGAAAGTTCAGCCTGTCGCTGAACTGGTGGCGGACCTTCAACGGGAATACGATGAGGCGCTTGCCGGGTTGTGCAAAGGGAAGCGGGTCCAGGGATGAATCTTACAAAGATCCTTTATGACAAATCGGACGGTATTGCGAAGATTACGCTGAATGACCCGGAAAGACGCAATCCCCTTAGTGCGGCTCTGGCGGAGGAATTGATCTGTGCCATTTCGGATGCGGACCGGGACGAATCGGTTCGGGTAATGATCCTGACCGGAGCGGGAAGCGCTTTTTCCGCAGGGGGAGACTTGGCCGCCTTCTCGCAAGGGGGGCAAAAATCAGCCCCCGATCATCACCGGGAGGGGAAAGCCACCACGGAACTGTTCCGCTTGGGCGCATCCGTTCGCAAGCCGATCATCGCAGCCGTCAACGGGCATGCGTTGGGTGGTGGCTGCGGTTTGGCAGCCATGGCTCACATCACGCTGGCGTCCGAAGAGGCCAAGTTCGGCACAACGGAAATCAAGGTAGGACTCGTCCCTATGGTGATACTACCGTGGATCCGGCGGGCGGTTGGCCATAAGAAAACGTTGGAGATGATGCTGACGGGTGACCTCTGCAGTGCACAGGAAGCGCAGGCAATCGGACTGGTGCAACGAGTGATCCCGGCTGATCGACTGCAGGAGGAGGCGATGGATTTGGCCCGCAAAATTGCGGGTTACAGTCCGCTTGCCATACAGCTGGGACTTGATGCGTTCTACAACACGGAAGAAATGGACCTGTTGAAGGGGCTGGATTACCTGAATACCCTGCGGGTGGTGAGTTTCCTCAGCGAAGACCTGCAGGAGGGAGCACGGGCTTTCATTGAGAAGCGGGCTCCCCGTTTTATCGGCCGGTGAGGGGCTGAAGGGGACCATTTTCTCGAATGCGGTTTCACAATGAGGCCAGGGAGGGATCAACTTGACGGACAAACGTCTGGTGTATTGGGAGCGGGAAGACAAACTTGTCATTATTACCATTGACAATCCTCCGCTCAACGTGTTGAGTTTTGAGGTGATGGAGCAACTGGAGGAAGTGCTGCGCCAGGTTGCCGCCGATCCGGAAATATCGGTAGTGATTGTGACCGGGGCGGGTGAGAAGGCCTTTGTAGCCGGAGCCGACATCAAGGGATTCCCGTCCATGATGGAGATGGATGAGGAGGACCTGTATCGGCAAGCCCTTCGTATACACAGACCGTTTAATCTGTTGGACTCCATTGACAAACCGGTGATTGCCGCAGTCAACGGGTTGGCACTGGGTGGTGGATGTGAACTGGCATTGGCCTGCGACATCCGTATCATGGAGGAGCAAGCGCTGATCGGGCTGCCGGAAATCAAGTTGGGAATCTTCCCGGGAGGCGGGGGAACGCAGCGTTTGCCGCGGTTGATCGGGGAAGCAAGAGCCAAAGAAATGATGTTTACCGGGGAACCGATTACGGCCGAAGAGGCTTTGCGAATCGGCCTGGTCAACCGGGTGGTCCCACAGGGGCAAGCGCTGGCCAGCGCGAAGGAACTGGCGGGCAAAATTGCGGGAATGTCTCTGCCCGCCCTGACCCGGATCAAGAAGTGCGTCGATGAGGGGCTTCATCTGCCCATACTGGAAGGAATGGCCGTAGAAGCCAAGTATTTCGCAGAGATTTTTAAGCTGGAAGACGCTCGCGAAGGGATCCACGCCTTCATTGAGAAACGGGTTCCCCGGTTTGCCAATCGTTGACTGTCGCGGTCGGACCGGGTAACGCCAATCAAAAGCAAGTAGTGACTGCCGGTTTTATTATCGAAACCATTAAAGAGATAAGTCTCAGGTAGTAGAGGCTTGTCTCTTTATTTGGCTTTCTATCCAAATGTACGGAATCTTACAGTTTATGAGAAGGGTTTAAGGTAAGATGGGTGTAGGTGATGCGGAATGAACCTGGAAGCCTATCTGAACCGAATTGGCATTGAAGGTCGTGGAAGTGCCGATTTGGCTTTTCTGTCTCACCTGCAATCCCAACACATGCTGAGTGTTCCCTTCGAAAATCTGGACATCCACCGGGGCATCCGAATTACACTGGATGCGGACCGGATTTTTCAAAAAGTGGTCGGAAATCGGCGCGGCGGATTCTGTTACGAACTGAACGGCCTGCTTTATTATGCACTTCGGGAACTTGGGTACGATGTTACGATGGTTTCCGGAGAAGTCAAACGGAAAGACGGCACCTATGGGCCGCCATTTGACCATCTGGCCCTGCTTGTTCACTTGGACAGGGATTACTTGGTGGATGTGGGTTTCGGCGACTCCGTGCGAACCCCCCTGCCGATGACGGGAGAAGAAGTAGAAGACGTAAGCGGGCTCTATAGGATACAACTGGATTCTACAGTACCCCATGGGTACCTGTTCCAAAAGAAAATCGAAGGGGAATGGGTGGCCGAATACAGGTTCACCACTGTCCCCAGACTCTTTGAGGATTTCGCCGACATGTGCGAGTACCACCAAACCTCTCCCCAGTCCAGTTTTACGCAAAAGGAGCTGGCATCCTTGTCCACCCCTACAGGAAGGGTCACTTATTCGGGGGATGATTTGATCATCACTGAAGGGAAAGAGAAAACCAGGGTTCCAATCCAATCGGATGGGGACAAACGGCGCATCCTGCAGCATTATTTTGGCATCGCCATTTGAGTGGGGATTTTTTTGGAATCTGTGGTATAACTAATGGAAGGCATTGCTTGTCTCAATGCCTGACTAAGATGTGTATGCAAGGAAGGCGATGAGTATGACCAAGACCCCGGAAGAAACACGTGTAATATGCGGAATGTCAGGCGGCGTCGACTCTTCTGTCACGGCGCTTCTCTTGAAGCAGCAGGGGTACGATGTCATCGGGGTCTTTATGAAAAATTGGGATGACACCGACGAATTCGGGCACTGCACAGCCGAGGACGATTATCACGACGTAAGGCGCGTTTGCGAACATATTGGCATTCCCTACTACACCGTAAATTTCGAAAAAGAATACATGGAGAAAGTGTTTCAATACTTCCTGGATGAATACCGGAGCGGACGAACCCCGAACCCGGACGTGATGTGCAACCGGGAGATCAAGTTTGGCGAATTTCTGGAGAAAGCCCTGGAGTTGGGGGCGGATTACATCGCGACGGGGCATTATGCCCAGGTGAGGCTTGCGGACGGAGAGTACCAATTGCTGCGTGGAGCGGATTCCAACAAGGACCAGACCTATTTTTTGAACGCATTGAACCAGTATCAATTGTCAAAAGCCATGTTTCCCATCGGGCATTTGACCAAGCCGCAGGTTCGGCAAATCGCGCTGGACGCAAACCTTCCCACTGCCAGAAAGAAAGACAGCACGGGGATTTGCTTCATTGGGGAAAAGAATTTCAGGGAATTCCTGCGCAATTACCTCCCGGCGCAACCGGGTGAGATGAGAACCACGTCGGAGGAAGTCGTGGGAAGACACGAAGGACTGATGTACTACACATTGGGACAACGTCACGGTCTGGGGCTTGGGGGCGCGGGTGACCCCTGGTTTGTGGTGGATAAAGACCTGGAGCGCAACATTCTGTATGTGGAACGGGGCTCCGACCATCCGCGGCTGCACTCCAAAGGGTTGCTGGCCACCAATGTGAACTGGATCAGCCAGAAGGAAACCCGTGATATCATCAAGTGCACGGCCAAGTTCCGTTACCGTCAACCGGATCAAGGGGTAACGGTTCATCGCAAACCGGACGGCACCTGTGAAGTAATCTTTGATGAATTGCAAAAAGCGGTCACCCCCGGACAGGCTGTCGTGTTCTACGACGGGGAAGTCTGCTTGGGCGGCGGGACCATTGACAAGGTATATCGGGAGTAATACAAAAGCCACTGTCTCCGGCAGTGGCTTTTGTATTATCATTTACAGTGGGAGGGAGAGAAGGAGCTGCAAGAGATCCGAAAGGAGTTGGCAGCTCAAAACAAGAGCGATCTGTGAGGAGTTGTCTGTCATGTCCATGGTCAGCGCTGGCCTTGCATTGGCTGTACTACAGCCTGTATGCTCTGGGCGCTTTTTCTGCTGGCCATCGGTTTCGGAGTCTGGGGAATGAAGTACTTATTTTGACAAAAATCATGTGGGATTTGTCACTCTCTGACAGTGCGGTGGTTCCTATACTGGAAGCAAGAAGACGTACCTTCAGATTGGGTGATCCTATATGACCTCCTATCATACCCTGATTCAAAGAATCAAGCGAAAACCGGTGCAGGCCGCAAGACATGTCGTACAGGCCGGATTTACTCTGTTTATGCTTTATGTGGGATGGCAGTTTTACCGCTTCTATCTGCACTTTGAGTCCATGGGCATCGAACCTTATGTCGAGCGGCCTGCGGCTGTGGAAGGGTTTCTTCCGATCAGCGCTCTGGTGGCAGTAAAGGCATGGATCTCCACTGGCTACTTCGACATGATTCACCCGGCGGGCTTGGTCTTGTTGCTGTTCTTTGTCACTTCAGGAATCTTCCTGAAAAAAACGTTCTGCAGCTGGATGTGCCCGGTTGGCACGATTAGCGAGGGGCTTGGCCGACTGAGCCAGAAACTGTTCAGGAAAACATTTGAACCGCCCAAGTGGCTGCAATACGTGCTGTATCCGCTGAAGTACCTGCTGCTTCTGTTTTTCATCAAAGGGATTTTGATTGACATGCCGGGGTTTGTCGCTTTGCAGTTTCTCGACAGTCCCTATAACAGGGTATCGGACGTTAAAATGATGCTGTTCTTCATAGACATGAGCCGAACAGCCCTAAAGATCATTCTGGTGCTGATCTTGCTGTCGATGTTTGTAAAGAACTTCTGGTGCCGTTTTCTGTGCCCTTATGGTGCAATGATTGGACTGGGCTCACTGTTCCGTATAACTGGAATCAAACGGGAACCGTCCAGCTGCATCAACTGTGACAACTGCACCCGGGTCTGTCCTCAAGGAATTAAAGTATCGGATCAAGGCTGCGTTTTTACCCCGGAATGTACCGCCTGCATGCAGTGTGTGGAAGCATGTCCGATCCCAAGTACTTTGGAGATGACCATTGCCCGCAAGAAGGTGAACAAATGGGTGGCACCCGCCGTTTTTTTCACAGCATTCTTTGGAGTGGTGGGTCTGGCCAAACTGCTGGGGATTTGGGAAACTGCCATGACTTACGAGGAGTTCCGGGAACTGGTTCCCTTTGCGAAGGAGATTGGGCACTGATTTTTGCAATTTTTGAATTGAATATGGTAAACTGAGGACATAAAGCTAGTCCACTTGCATAAGCATAAGAAAGACCGCAGGTGCTGCTACACCTACGGTCAGTACAACAGTCGCCCTCGCAAGGGGCCGGCTCGGTGAGTTTTGAAATAGACCGCACTTCTTACCCAAGGGGCGGTCTATTTCCGTTTATGGAACGACAGCATCGAAATTACCAAGATCCCGAATGCAATCATCAGGGAGATGGATTCATATACTGTCATGGCATCACCCCCTTTCGTCAGGGGATGAGCCGACCGTCCATGAGGAGCCGATTCTATCGTACTGTTGCTAGTATAGCATTTTTTACCATCCGAGATTATAGGTATAAACTATGTTTATTTAAAAAAATATAGATTAGACAAATGACGATCTCCTGCTTAAACTGAAGAAAAAATGCCTCCGTGTTGCAGAAAGGGTTAAGCTTATCCTGTACAAAAATGGGGATTGGGTTGCCGATTATAAACGGATTCGTATTATGGCTGTCAAGGAATAGCGCGAAGAGGTCACAAAAAAGCTGTTGACAACGGTGATGTCAACAGCTTTGTCAATCAAGGGATTTCCCCTTCTTTGTTGCAGAGCGCATCCCCTGCTGGTGGGGCTTTTCCACGGTGGGGGTCTCTGCGGGGCTTTCCAGTCGATAGTTTCCCTGCTCGGGGAATGGTGGATTTTTTCAGGAATTGTGCAAGTACCAACCCGATTGCCACCGGTTGTAAAATAACAGATTTTTGATCAGTTATTTTCACCTTCTGGCGGCTGGATTTTCGAAATAACGGATTCGCAGATACTTATTGGGCACTTTTTATACCTTCGCGGCGATCAAGGGATGGCATAAGAGCCTCAAAATCCACTATTTCAAAATCACTACCCAAAATATCACAATAAGTACCTGAAAAAACCCTATTTCTCAGGGACGAGTCATTTTTTCACGGACGTGTCAATCACTGCACACCGAACCCATCCTCACAACAGACCAGCACTCAAAAACTGGGCTGGAATTGGTTCCAGAATAGGGGCGATCTCGGTAACCGATGTCGAACAAGGGTCCTTTTGTGGCTTTTCCGGTGACCTACAGATCTTCTTTCAAAAAATTGCTCTGCAATTGCTTCGGCTGCCAGGTGGCGATGAATACACCCAGCAGAATCAAGGCTCCGCCGACAAAGAAGCTGGCAGACAGATGCTCCTTCAGCAGTAGCCAGCCAAGCAGCGTTCCCACAACCGGCTGGAAGAAGAAGAACAACGATCCCACACTTGCTTCCATCAATTCCATCCCTTTGTTCCACAAGAAGAATGCCCCTGCGGTCGAGACAATCCCAAGGTATAGGACCCCCAAAACCGTTAAAGAATTAAACGAAACAGTCTGTGCCGCCGCCTCCCGCCATGCAAACGGTGTTGTGAACAATAGGGCAAACAGAATGGCATAAGTGGTAATGGTCAGGGAAGACATCCGCTCCGAGGCCAGTCTTACGTAAACCGACAGGAGCGCCCAGGTTACGGCAGCTCCCACAAGCATCAGCATTCCCCACTGATACCCTGGAGATTGAGCTTGCCAACCGTGAACAGTGACAACGCCCGCAAATGACAACAAAAAGGCACCCGTCTTGCGCAAAGTCAGGGATTCTTTGAGGACAAGCCTGCCAAACAGAACCATGAATGCCGGAGTCGCCGAAGTGATCAGCGCCCCGGTGTGGGCATCCGAATATTTCGTCCCGATAAACTGAAAGGATATGGAAACGAAATAGCCGATGAAACCGATCCAGCCAAGGAGCAGCCAATCTTTTGAGGTTAGCTGCTTCCGATTCAGTTCATTACGCCGAGACCACCATAAAATGCCATAAAGAAACAGAAACGCAACCGCGTACCGCAGCCAAACCAGCGTAATTGGCGGAATAAAGTCGAGCACGTACTTACTGACCACATACATACCGCCCCAAATGCTGGCTGCCAATGACAAACACAAAGCTCCCGCAAGCGATTTATTCATGTTGTTAACCTCCGTATCAGGGAATTCTGTTTCAAGGCTATAACCCCAAAACGGAGCGTGAACACGGTTCCTTCCCTCTCCGTTTTCGGGATCAGAAGGAAGCTGCGGGATGATCGATTTCAAACAGTCTCATGTAATACACGGGGAGTCCTCCTTTCTTTGCTTGAATGACTTTTCCACCAATTATAGAATATCAGGCCGGGTTTTGATAGAGAAAATGCAATCGTCAGGGAAATGGATTCATATACCGTCATAGATTGCGAATTTTACCCGTAAACCTTGTGCCGGCCACCTGACTGGATTACAATAAATTAATCAGGGTCATTTACTCGGAATTTGCAGACTACATTCCAGTGAGACGGAGAAAACGGGGGGCACAATCTATGAAGAAAATCGACCTGCGCAGCGACACAGTTACGCTTCCGACGGAAGCGATGAGACAAGCAATGGCCAGTGCCGAATTGGGCGATGATGTATATGGGGAAGATCCTACAGTCAACCGGTTGGAACAGTTGGCAGCGGAGAAGTTGGGGAAGGAAGCGGCGCTGTTTGTAACAAGCGGCACTCAGGGGAACCAGGTGGCGATCCTGACCCATGCAAGGGCTGGAGAAGAAATCATCCTCGAAGCCGATTCCCACATCTTCTACTATGAAGCGGCAGCCGCTTCCGCATTGGCAGGTGTTCAGACCCGAACACTGCCTGGAATCAGGGGAGCGATGGAACCTCAGGAAGTGGAGAAAGCGATTCGCGGAGTGGACATTCACTTCCCCCGCACCGCCCTGATCTGCCTGGAAAACACACATAACCGGGCGGGAGGTGCCGTGTTGCCTCCGGATTATATGCGTGCAATTCACGAAGTGGCCACACGCAAACAGGTCCCGGTTCATCTGGACGGGGCCAGGGTATTCAATGCGGCGGTCGCCCTTGGGATTGATGTCAAAGAAATTACACGGCACGTGGACACCGTTCAGATTTGCTTTTCAAAAGGACTCGGAGCGCCTGTTGGGTCCGTATTGGCGGGCCCGCAGGAATTTATCGATACGGCAAGACAATGGCGCAAGCGACTGGGAGGCGGCATGCGCCAGGCAGGTGTATTGGCGGCACCCGCAATTCTGGCACTGACAGAGATGGTTGACCGGTTGGCGGAAGATCACGACAATGCCAAGCGGTTGGCGCGCGCACTGGCTGACATTAAGGGTCTCCAGGTGGATCCGCAAACGGTTGAAACGAATATTGTGATTGCCGATGTGTCGGGAACGGGGAAGTCTGCAGTTGAAATTCTTGAATTGCTTGCCGAGGAGGGCATCCTGGCAGTTGATTTTGGCGAGACATTGGTCCGGTTCGTAACGCATAAGGATGTCAGCCGGTTTGATATTGACGAAGCGATCACCCGTATTCATCGAGTGATACAGGGAGTGGCCTAGATGGATTTGTTTTCGATACAGGCGGAAGAAGCTCAAAAGGGCATGGCCCCGTTGGCGGCAAGGATGCGTCCACGCACACTGGACGAACTGATCGGACAGGAAGACATTGTGGGGCCGGGGAAATTATTGAGGAGAGCGATTGAAGCGGATCAGTTGTCTTCCCTCATTCTGTATGGACCGCCGGGGACAGGAAAGACGACCATTGCCAAAATTATTGCCGGGCACACCAAGTCCTATTTTCACACGCTGAATGCAGTTACGGCGGGAGTGGCGGATATCCGGCAGGTAGTGGAAGAGGCAAAGAACAGGCTGGCGATGTACAACCAGCGAACGGTGCTGTTTGTGGATGAGATTCACCGGTTCAACAAGGCACAGCAGGATGCGCTGCTGCCGCATGTGGAGGATGGCTTGATCAAACTGATCGGGGCGACGACGGAAAACCCGTTCTTTGAAGTAAACGCTGCGCTGCTTTCCCGCTCCCAGGTATTCCCCCTCAAGCTGTTGTCAGAAACCCAATTGGAACAGGTTGCCCGCAAGGCGTTGTCTGACCCGGAGCGTGGATTGGGCCATTTTTTGGTAAAGATAGAAGATGAGGCTCTCACTCACCTGGTTCGATATGCGGACGGGGATGCGCGGCGTTTGTTGAATGCCCTTGAGCTGGCTGTTCTGTCGACGCCTCCGGGGCCTGACGGAACCATCCACGTAACCTTGGAGGTGGCGGCCGAGTCCATTCAGCGGCGGGCCGTCCGGTATGACAAATCGGGAGATCAACACTACGACACCATATCGGCTTTTATCAAATCCATCCGGGGATCGGACCCGGATGCGGCGCTGTTCTGGCTGGCAAGAATGATTGATGCCGGAGAGGACCCGCGTTTTATAGCGCGGCGGCTAGTCATATCTGCCTCGGAGGATATTGGCAATGCGGACCCACAGGCTCTTCAGGTGGCGGTAGCCGCATTTCAGGCGGTTGAATTGATTGGAATGCCGGAGGGACGAATCACGTTGGCGCAAGCCACCACCTATCTGGCCTCTGCTCCCAAGAGCAACGCTGCCTACAAAGGGATGGGAGAAGCGCTTGGTGCAATCAGGGAAGGCGGATCGGTGGAAGTACCGGTTCATTTGCGGGATGCAAGCTACAAGGGGGCCTCGCAATTGGGCCATGGCAAAGGGTATCTGTACCCCCACAATTACCCGGGGAATTATGTGGAGCAGAGTTATCTGCCGGAAGCCTATCGTGGCAAGACTTTTTACCGGCCCACTGCAAACGGGTATGAACAAACGATTCGCAACTATCTAAGATCCATTGGCAAGTTGGGGCCGGAGGGAACAAATGGAAACTAAACCGCATCTGAGTTCCGCACAGATGGTGCCAGCGAAAACTGGAACTCCGCTCACACCGCAGCGAAAAATCATGTATGCGCTGATTGCACGACGTTTGGCGGTGTTTGTCCTGGGCTTATGGATCATGAGTTATGGGATTGTGACCGTGGTCAAGGCGAATTTTGGCGTATCTCCATGGGATGTCCTGCATCTGGGAATTGTTCAGCATACGGGCTTGTCATTTGGCCGGGTGACGCAATTGGTGGGGGTGGTGATTTTGGCCTGTGCTTGCATTCTGATGAAGAGGTGGCCCACCTTTGGTGCAATCGCCAACATGATTGTGGTTGGCGAGTTCATCAACCTGATCCTGCGACTGCATCTGGTTCCGGAATGGGAGACTATCGGTGCCAGGATCGGTTTGTTCGTTGCGGGACTGATTATTTCCGGTTTCGGCACCGGTATCTACATCCAGTCTCAGCTGGGTGCCGGGCCCCGTGACTGGCTGATGCTGGCCCTGCATGAGAAAACAGGCTGGGCCATCCGTTGGGTACGTACCATTCTGGAAGTGGCTGCTGTCAGCATCGGACTTTGTCTGGGCGGTCCGTTCTTCTGGGGGACGATCATTTTTTCCTTAACGATTGGGCATACAACGGAGTACGGTCTGCGTATGGCAAAAAAATGGTTCGGCAAGTATACGGAGAGGAGAGAGGTTGCGTGAAACTGTCAACAAAAGGTCGGTATGGTGTGACATTAATGGTGGATCTGGCCATGTACCAAGGGGAAGGACCGATATCTCTGAAATCCATCGCGGAAAGGGAAGACTTGTCCGAACACTACCTGGAGCAGTTGATTGCTCCTCTGCGGAATGCCGGACTGGTTCGTTCGATTCGGGGAGCCTATGGAGGATATGTGTTGGCCAAATCTCCACAGGAAATTACCATCGGCGATATCGTCCGGGTATTGGAAGGTCCGATCACGGTGGTAGAAGACCCGGAGGACGATCTCAACTACATCTGGGAACAAGTCCGGGAAGCAATCAACAAGGTGCTCGATTCGGTTACGCTGGCGGATGTCGCAGAGCGGAAGAAATCGGGCGGAGATAACTTCATGTTTTACATTTAGTGGGGTGATTCCACAATGACTTTACTCTATCTCGACAACGCAGCCACGACGCCCCTTCATCCCGAAGTGAGGGCGGCCATGGCTCCGTATCTGGAAGCTGAATACGGGAACCCGTCCAGCATGCATGCTGCCGGAAGAAGGGCCCGGCAAGCGGTGGAGAAAGCGCGGGAGCAGCTAGCCAAAGCACTTGGCGCACCAGCCAACGATATTGTCTTTACAAGTGGCGGCACCGAGTCGGACAACTCCGCCATTGTGGGTGCGGTTCTTGCCAATAGGGCGGAGAGGCGGCATATCGTCACCACGACTATCGAACACCATGCGGTCCTGCAAACCTGTGAATTTTTGGAAAAAATGGGCTGCGAGGTCACCTACATATCACCTGATTCCGATGGGATTGTGAAGAAGGAGGAGGTTTTGGCCGCCATCCGTCCGGATACGGCTGTGGTATCCGTCATGTACGTGAACAACGAGACGGGGGCCATCCAACCGGTGGAGGAAATTGCCCATGCTTGCGCTGAGCAGGGAGTCCTTTTTCATACGGATGCGGTTCAGGCTGTGGGACTGCTGCCCATCGACGTAAAAGCCGGAAAAATTGACATGCTGTCTTTGTCGGGCCACAAGCTGCACGGTCCCAAAGGAATCGGAGCTCTCTATGTCCGGCGGGATGCCAATTGGCATCCGATCCTGCACGGAGGTTCCCAAGAGAGAAAAAGGCGTGCCGGAACGGAGAACGTGGCTGGAATTGTCGGTCTGGGTGCTGCCATTGAGCGGATGGTTAAGCACCGGAGGGCGAATTACGAACATATTCTTGCCCTTAAACATCGTATGCTGGATATTCTGAAGGAAGAAGTTGACTTTCTGGTGGTCAATTCACCGGAACAATCGGTTCCATCCATTGTGTCCGTTTCTTTTCCCGGGGTGTCGGCCGATACCATGCTGATGAACCTGGATATGGCGGGGATTGCGGCTGCCAGCGGCTCTGCGTGCACTTCAGGCTCTTTGCAGCCATCCCATGTACTGACGGCGATGAACCTGGAGCCAACCTGTGTGAAATCGGCCATTCGTTTCAGCTTCTCGGAACAGACTACCCTGGAGGAAGTGGAGACGGCTGCGTACAAGACGGCGGCCATTGCAAATAAATTGAAAAGAAGGTAATCCATGCGAATGAAGATGCCCGGGAACGGGCATTTTTTCTTTGTGACGGTCACAACGGCAGGGGGTGACAGGATGAGACGGACACTGCCATGGGTTGGAATGCGGGTCATTGAGCTTGAAAAAGGCGACGGTGTTGGGAAAGTGGCAGATTTGTTGTTTGACCGAAACCACCGGGCCTCCGTTCTCCTGATTGACAGAGAGGGGGTGTTGACAGGACGCGGGGCCATACTTTTTGCCGATATAGACTCCTTTGGCGAGGATGCGGTCACTATCGAATCGCCTGAATTCGTTGGCGATTTGGAATGGACGGAGGGCGGTTTGTACCTTATAACCGGCGACAATCCGCTCGTGGGAAAGGAAATTTTAACGGAGGATGGCAATCTTCTGGGCACGGTGGCAGATGTTTACATTGGAGGGGAAACGGACAACATAGTAGGGTACGAAGTGTCGGACGGCTTGCTGGCAGATTTGGTAACGGGGCGGAAGTGGCTGCCCTATTCGGATACGCTGCAAATCGGGGAGCAAATTATTGTAAGGCAGACTGCAAAGCTTTCCGACCTCCAAACTCACACATAGGAGGAATTCACCGCATGATGCGCTGTCCCAATTGCAATTGCCGAGATATCGGAAAGATCGGCACCAACCAGTATTATTGCTGGGACTGCTTTGTCGAATTCAGTCTGATCGGGGATGAAGTCAAACTCTATCAAGTGGAAGAGGACGGCTCCCTTGTCTCATTCAGCGACCTGCAGGCCATGGAACAAGAGATTCAGCAAATCGGATAAAACACAAGGAGGAACTGACGCATGTCCAACATTGATTCCGCAACGAACGCCGTAGAACAAGCTGCTCCGCGTAAATTGGGAGACACCTGGGAAGGATGGGCTGGGGAAATTGAGGAAAACAGTGGAGATCTTGCCACATCCCCTTGGTATTTCCTAAGTTTTTACACAGTTGCCTTATTGGTTTTGCACGGCATGGCGTGGTTCCTGTGGTTTCTGGGTGAGCCCCGGCTCGCACAGATCGGATTATGGTTGAAAAATACGGTTCTGATTGGCGGGGTAACCGCGCTGACAGTGATGGACCTTGGTCTGCTGCTGATAGTTGCCACTGTGCTGACCGGTAAAAATTTTGTTCCGCACTATAAAGGCAAACATATTGCCTTATCGCCGCTGCTGCCGATGATTGTCAAGATTGGGGGGCGAATGGGACTGTCAAAAGACCGTATTTCAAACTCTTTGCTTCAGGTTGGGAACCGGATTACAGCTGCCAATGTGAAACAGATCCAATCAAGGGAATTGTTGATTCTGCTTCCCCGCTGTCTTACCAAGGTGATGAGAGATTCCATCAATGAGATCGCAGCCAGGTACAATGTAGTGGCCCATGTTTGCGGCGGCGGACAACAGGCTCGCCAGTTGCTGGCCGAGAAAAAACCCAAAGGCGTCATTGCGGTGGCGTGCGAACGGGACCTGATGGCAGGCGTGCAGGATGTGGGGGCCGCCATTCCGGTAATCGCCATCGCCAACAAGCGTCCGGAAGGTCCTTGCCGGAATACGCATATTGATCTCCTTGAGATGGAAAACGCTTTTCGTACATTTCTGGGAAACGATTGAATCTTGACAAGCCTCCTCCCCTGTCGCTTAATGGTTATGTGACGAGCAACAGCCGGGAGGTTTTTTCTTGATGAGCAAAGTCCGTTTATTCCTTGAAATGATTAAATTTGAACATACCATATTTGCCCTGCCATATGCCTATATCGGCATGATCATGGCCAGTTTCTACAAAAACGGGGATTGGCCCGGCTGGGGGATCTTCTTCTGGATTACGATGGCCATGGTGGGTGCACGAAGCGCTGCCATGGCTTTGAACCGTTTGATTGACATGAAGATTGATGCGAAGAACCCGCGCACGGCTGACAGGGAACTGCCGCGGGGCGCCATATCGATTCTTGAGACAGTGGCCTTTATAGTGCTGTCCCTCGGGTTGCTCGGCGTTTCGGCATGGATGCTGAATCCTCTCTGTTTCTACCTGATGCCGGTGGCCGTATTTTTCCTGGTACTGTATCCCTATACAAAGCGGTTCACATGGGCTTGTCACCTGATTCTCGGGATCACGGACGGCTTGGCGCCCTTGGGAGCCTGGATTGCGGTAACGGGAAGCTTTGATCTGCCGGGACTGTTGCTTGCCGGGGCAGTAGCAGCCTGGATCGCAGCTTTTGACATTATCTATGCTTGTCAGGACGTGGACTTCGATCTCCGGGAAGGGCTTCATTCCATCCCGAGCCGGTTTGGCATTGCAGGCGGACTTTGGATTTCACGCATACTGGACGTGGCAACGATTGTTCTCTTTTTGCTGATCCCGTTGTACGTGCAGCTTGGCTGGATCTATCTGATCGGCGTGGCTGTAGTGGCAGTTCTGTTGGTATACGAGCACCTGATCATCTCATCCCATGATATGTCTCGAATAGACATTGCCTTCTTCAAGGTCAACAGCATTGTCGCGACGGTGGCTTTTGTGTTTACTTTTACTGATATTGCCTGGCGGTTGGTTTGATCGATCATACGGGTAAGTTTGACAGAATCTGTAGGGAGCCTACTAACGGATCGACAGGTGAACACGGTAACCGCATTTCTGCTTCTCGATAGCGGCACTGGGTGCCGTTAAGCCAGCAGGTGCTTCGCGATAGCGGCACCGTGTGCCGTTAAGCCAGAAAATGGTTCGCTTTTCAAAGCCACCTGCAATGATAAGAAAAAATAGAACTGAATTTCAGTGTTATTTTTGTCGATTCAAAGGTATGTCCAGAATTAAAACTGTTTTTCAGCCCTATATGCTGTTTCTTGGTTGCGCACCTCCAGAACCCCCGAATAAGGTTGAAAATCAGCTCTATTTTTGATGTGGCAATCAAACTGTCAAAAATAAGACTGACAATCAGTCCTATTGCAATGGAGCTCCGTCCGGCTTACCTTTGACCGGTTTTTGAAATAGGGGCGAAACTAACGCCCCTAACTTCAGACAAGCTTGTTTATAGAACTTGGACAATCGGCATATACTGTAACAATGTAGCGCTTGTGACGACTCGGTAAGCAGATTGTTCAAGGGGGTGCTACCCAAATGGAAAGGGCCCCGCGAAACCGTTCACTGGAAATTGCGCTGTTGGTACTGATCCTGCTTGGGTGCGTTTTTTTGCTGACCCAGATGAGCGGCCTGTTGCTTGGAATCTGGGTTGTTTTGCGTGCGGTGCTCGCTCCATTTTTGATATCGGTCATCATATCCTATCTGTTGAATCCGATCGTCAACAAGCTGGTGTCGCGTGGGGTTCCCCGCGGCGTCAGCGTGATCATCATCTATTTCGTTTTTTTTACTCTAGTGACGGTGGTGCTTGTCAACAGCATTCCCATCTTTGTTACTCAGTTAAAGGAGTTTGTTGAAACCCTTCCTTCCATCATTGAACAGGTGGAGAAATGGAGCAAAAACCTGGATGATGGAGCCCGAGCCATGCCGGAAGCGATACACCGTGCGATTGACACCAATCTGATTGCTCTCGAAGAAGCGCTTACACGCTACATCACCAATTTGCTCGGATCTCTGGGCAGTACGCTGGAGTGGCTTTTCACGGTTTTGGTCATTCCGTTTCTTGTTTTCTATATGCTGAAAGATTTAAAGGTCTTTGAGAGAACCGTTGTTGCCCTATTTCCCACCCGTCACCGGAAAGAACTGATTGAACTGATCAAATCCATTGACGAGGCGCTGGGGAGCTACGTTCGCGGCCAACTGCTGGTGATGCTGGCGGTTGGGGTCTTGACCTATGTGGGATACCTGATCGTCGGAATGCCTTACAGTCTGATGCTGGCTCTGGTCGTGGCCATTACCAACATCATTCCTTACATCGGTCCCTTTATCGGGGCGGCACCGGCCATCATTCTGGCTTTCACCGTTTCACCGCTCATGGCGCTGAAAGTTACAATCGTCAATCTGGTCGTGCAGCAGCTCGAAGGAAATGTCATTTCACCGCAAATCGTCAGCAGAACCTTGGATCTTCACCCTCTGTTAATCATCTTTGCCCTGCTGCTTGGCGGTGAAGTAGGCGGAGTTGTCGGATTAATTCTGGCGGTTCCGTTTGTCGCCATCCTGAAAGTGGTTCTCGAACACTTGGTGGAACATTATGTGCGCCGGTAGAAGGAAATTGCAGGCAAAAAGCGAATAAGTTCCGAGGGGATCTGCAAGACTACCAAAAAGAGGTGTCCAATCCATGACTTCACATCTCGACAAGACGATGATGTTTTCGGGGAACAAAGAAGAGGCCAATGAGGCGAAGAAAGCTTTGCTTGTTGCATATGAGGCCCTGAAAGTAAAGGGATACAATCCGATCCATCAGATCGTGGGATATTTGATTTCCGGCGATCCTGCATACATTACCAGTCACAATGACGCACGCAATACGATTCGCAAGGTGGAGCGGGATGACCTGATCGAAGAGCTGGTTCGGGCTTACCTCGCAGATCGCACATGATCGGACGCATTATGGGCGTGGATCTCGGTGATGTCCGGATCGGAGTCGCAGTCAGTGACCCCCTTGGCATGTCCGCCCAGGGCATTGAAGTGATTCGCAGGAAATCGGAAGCCGAAGACATCAAGCGGATCGGGGAACTGCTGCACCAATATGAAGTGCAGAAGATTGTGCTTGGATTTCCCAAGAACATGAACGGGACAATCGGGCCCCGTGGGGAAATGACTCAGCAGTTTGCCACCTTGCTGAAAGACACCTTCCAGCTTCCTGTGGTTCTATGGGATGAGAGATTGTCCACCATGGCGGCGGAACGGATGCTGATTGAGGCGGATGTCCGGCGGGACAAACGCAAGCAGGTGGTCGACAAGATGGCGGCTGCCATTATTCTGCAAAATTATCTGGATTCACTTTGAGAATACAATCACCGGCGATAAGGGAGTGTAACAATGAGCGAAGTAGAACGGGAAAACGTGATTGTCCTGACGGATGAAGACGGTGGGGAACACGAATTCGAAGTATTGGAAGTGCTTGAAGTCGAACAGAAAACCTACGCAATTCTGCAGCCAACCGACACTCAAGATGACGAAGCAATCATTCTTCGTGTGGAGAAAGACGACAACGGTGACGAAGTTCTGGTGAACATCGAAGATGACGACGAGTGGGACAGAGTGGCGGAGATGTATGATACTCTGCTGTTCGAGGAACTTGACCAGGAATAAGATGAAAACCCGAGCCCCAGGCTTGGGTTATTTTGTTATAATGGGAGGGGAAAAAGGGGGACGAAGATGGTATCCTTCAACAAATGGTCGCGGACTTGGAAAATAGTAGTGCTTGTCATATTGATAGGCATGGCGGGCACCGTTTACATCTGGAGACAGTGGCTGCCGCCTGCTGGAAGGCAGGGAACAGTTACGGTCGAAATTCCACAGGGAGCTTCTCCCGAGAAAATAGCCAACCTATTGGCAGAAAAGGAACTGATTCGAAATCCCTTGCTGTTTCGACTGGCGGCGCGCTGGGGTGGACAAGCCGGGAACCTTCAGGCAGGCACCTATACAATCACACAGGGTTCCACAATTTCCGAAATTCTTGACTTAATTGGAAAAGGTAAGGTCACGGTTCGCACGGAACGTTTTACAATTCCCGAGGGATACACCATCGAGCAAATAGCGGACACCCTGGCACAAAAAGGGCTGGCAGACCGGAAACGGTTCCTGGAAGAAGCTGAAA
>NZ_BDUF01000056.1:0-11838 GCF_002335525.1 Effusibacillus lacus | reverse complement strand
CCGGCACGTTTGACTATGAGTTTGTCCGGCAGATCCCCAAGAAACCGGGAATGCGTTACCGACTGGAAGGCTATCTGTTTCCGGAAACCTATGAGATCAAACAAGGCGCCACGGAACATGAGATCATTGATAGAATGCTAAAACAGTTTGACAAGGTGGTCTCTCCGGATCTTCGGGAGAAGTTCAAAGCAAATGGTTTATCTTTGCATGACGCAGTGACGATGGCATCCCTGATCGAAAGAGAGGCCCGGGTGGCCAAGGAACGTCCGACCATTTCGGGAGTTATCCATAACAGGCTGCAGCAAAAGCCGCCGATGCTTTTGCAGATTGATGCGACCATCCAGTACGTGGTCGGGCAGAAACCGGAACTTCTGTACAAAGATCTTGAAGTGGAAAGCCCTTACAACACATACAAGTACGAAGGGCTGCCGCCGGGGCCGATTGCTTCTCCAGGACTGGACAGTCTTAAAGCGGCCGCCTCACCCGAGAAACATGAATTATTCTATTATGTCACCAAGAAAGACGGAACTGGCGAACACTACTTTGCCAAAACACTTGAGGAACATAACCGCAACATTGCGCTCAGTGAGCAAAAGAGATAGGCTTGCATGACACATAAGGTCGTCGCGCACACTAGCCGATAGAAAATCATGGGCAGCAACAACTGTTGGCATGAAATGGAGTGTGGGACAGATGACGGAAGAAGGTCGGCAATTTGAACCCGAACTGGCGGATGAAATGGAAATGGTGGTAACCGACTGTCTGATCGGAGAATTCGAATTGGAGAAGTTGAAAAACGGTTTTGCGGTACCGGTGATCGGGGACGAGCCCTGCGAGGAGCACCGGGCATTGTCGGAGGTACAGGAGCAGATTGAATGAATTCCACTGATTTGATTTCCTATATCCGCAATCTGGTTCCGGAACGGGATGAGCAGTTGCATCGAATGGAACAAAGGGCGGAAGAACTCTATATACCCATACTGGACCTGGAAACATCCCAGTTGCTGCGGGTGTTGTTGCGTTTATTCAACCCGGAAAGGATCCTGGAAGTTGGCAGCGCCATCGGGTATTCGGCCATCGTCATGGCCCAATCCTGCAAGGCTTCTATCCTAACCATTGAGCAGGATTCCGACAGGGCGGAAGAAGCTCTGCGAAACATCCAAGCGGCGGGTTTCTGCAACCGGATTCAACTGCTGAAGGGGGATGCATTTGACTTGCTGCCAGCCATGCGTCCCGGATCAGAGGAAGCCTTTGACGTGGTGTTTCTGGATGCGGCCAAAGGGCAGTATCCCCATTTTCTTGAATTGGTGCTGCCCCTTCTTCGGTGTGGAGGAATTCTGTTCAGCGACAACGTGTTCTTTCAGGGGCTGGTTGCGGGTCCTGAGCATGTGAAACACAAACTGCGGACGATTGTGATGCGGCTTCGGGAATACAACCAGATCTTGGTTGACCACCCCCAGCTGGAAACGGCGTTTGTCCCGCTTGGTGACGGACTGGCTATCTCGGTCAAGAAGTAACTGAGTGGTATCGCACTGGTTAATGCAGCTATCTAATAGGCATCCCGGGAGTCGATGATACAGGGATATTCGGATTATTCACTTGGTTTGATCACACTTTTCAGAGATAATTTTATTATGAAACCTCCCTCACACAAGCATTTGAGTATGGAACTTGGATCGCTGCAACTGAGATAAGCTTGAACGAACATCCAATCAGACATAAACAAAGAACCTTCCTAAATCAAAGCATGTCCACCCGTTTTCCCGCCCTGCACATGATTCGAACTTTACTCCCCGAGCGCATCATTTGGAATTCCCAGCGTATACGCGGGTCATAGTTTGCACATTGTAGATATGAATAAGGGAGGGATTTTCAGTTGGTGTGGATTCTTTGGCTGTACCTATTAAATACGTTCTTTATGTTAATCGTAGCCTTCCGCGAGGTACGCAGGCCGGCCAAGGCCTTGAATTGGCTAACCATCTGTCTCATTTTGCCTGTCATCGGTTTCGGACTCTATCTCATTACATCGAATCCTGTACGCATTCGTCGTGAAAGACTGATTTCTCCAAACAATAAGTCGGACACGTTGCCTGATTCATTCAGCCGCTCGGCCTCGATCATCGCTAATGCCTTACGGCATTTGACCGTGCTTGGGCTTCGGGCTGGACGAGTTCAGGTGCTTACGAACGGCATTGAAACATATGAAAAGCTCATCGAATCCATACGGAACGCGCAAAGAACGATTGATCTGGAATATTTCATATACCGGGATGACCAAATTGGCAGGCGCATCACGGACCTGCTGATCGAACGGTCCACGGCCGGAGTGAGGGTCCGTTTTTTGAGAGACGGTTGGGGAAGCCGGCAATTTCCGCGATGTCAGATCATTCGGATGATGGATGCAGGGATTGAATCCCGAACGTTTTTTCCAGCGCGTTTCCCTTGGGCATTGTCCAATTGGAATTACCGGGATCATTGTAAGAACGTTGTGATCGACGGAAAAGAAGCTTTTACAGGTGGGATCAACATCGGGTATGAGTATACCGGACTGAAGCCGAACGTAGGGTTCTGGCGCGACACCCATTTGCGAATCGAAGGTGAAGTTGCGGCCGATTTGCAGGCTGTCTTCGAAGCCCATTGGAACATTGCTTCGCCGGAACGGATGAAGACGAGAACGCGCTGGAACACAAAAGCTGAGGATACGCAAAAGCCGCTGGGTCCAAGACATCTATCGCAGAACATCGCTCCAGCCGGCAGGGCCGCTATTTCCGAATGGTCGGCAGAATGGGGCACTGAGTTGGGCACCATGGATGACACCGGCGTTGACACCGTCCCGAGCACAGATGCGATGCACAAAGCGTACGTGCAGACGTTTGAAGGTAATCCCGGAATTCCTACTCAAGTCATCCGGGAGGCCTACTTCATTTGCCTGACACAAGCGACCCGGACCATTGACATCACCACCCCCTACTTTGTGCCCGATGCCGATATCATCATGGCGCTAAAGACAGCTGTGGCGCGAGGAGTGCGCGTAAGATTGCTGGTTCCTCGCCGCCACATGGATCGCACAACCGTGATCGTGGGCGCTGCAAGCCGCACCTACTATGGAGAACTGTTGGAAGCCGGGGTCCATATCTATCTGTACAACAAAGGTGTGTTGCATGCGAAGCTGATGATTATCGATGGGGAGATTGCCGAAGTAGGTGCCGCAAACTTTGATATGAGAAGTTTTCGCCTGGATTACGAGGTGTGCGAAGTCTTGTACAGTGCAGATGTGGCACAGGAACTTACAGAGCAATTCGAGCGCGATCTCACCGATTCTGTGCCGTTGCGCATCGAAGATTTGCTGCAGCGCCCCCTTCCACAGCGAATTCTTGAGCAAGGAGCACGCCTGCTTTCCCCGTTGTTATAGCCTAGTGCTTATCCGGCGATAGAAAGGGGGATTAAGTTTGTATCTCCATTTAACGATTGAACTTTTATCGGGCTTTATGGGCCTGTTCATCATTACCAAGATTTTAGGCAAAACACAATTCAGTCAGGTAACACCGTTTGATTTTATTTCTTCTATTTTTTTAGGAGAGCTCGTAGGAAGTGCAATTTATGATGAAAAGGCAACAGTCTTAACGATGCTGTACTCTTTATTTTTGTGGGGAGTGCTCATGGTTGCCATGAAAATTTTAGGACAGAAGTCTTTAAAAATAAGAGGTTTGATCGACGGGAATCCATCTGTCGTAATTCGAAATGGAATGATCATCCGAAAAGAATTAAAAAAGAACAGGATTAATATCCACGACTTGATGTATTTGTTACGGCTAGCTAATGTATTTTCGGTGCGTGAAGTAGAATATGCCATATTGGAACCAAACGGAAATATCAGCGTTCTTAAAAAATCGAACTATGAAACCGTAAAGCGACAAGATTTGAATCTAACACTGAAACCGGTATCATTGCCAACAACTTTGATAACTGACGGGGAAATTATTTGGGACAATCTTAAAGGTGTAGGTTTTGATAAAAAATGGTTGGAAATGCAGATTCAGTCTCATGGGATAAATCAAGTGAAAGACGTTTTATATGCTGAATGGAAGGAAAACGAAGGGATTTATATAGTACCTTATTCTTAATTCCCTTACCTACTCAGACCCACGATGGAGCATGCCAAAAACCTTGTTTAAGTTCCCGGATTCCCGGCAAAACTGGTGCTAGATATCAGTGAACGGGGTGGGAACGATGAGTTCTGCATCAGTCCAGCGGCGAATGGTATGGATACTGGCCATTGTCACGCTTGGTTTGGCCGCCTTGCTGGGGCGGCTTTTTTATATTCAGGTGCTGGGGCGCCATGATATGCAGGGAAGGGATCTGGTGGCTGCATCGGTTGATCAACGGAGGGAGACCTTCGTGATCGATTCGGGAAGAGGGGATATCCTGGATCGTCATGGCCGGTCCCTGACAGGGTCACGCATTCGTGGGGTGCTTGTCATGCCGCTTTGGGCAGAGGGTCCCGACCCGGTTAAAGTGGAGGAAATGGCCCGTATTCTTCGATTAAGGCCGGAAGTCCTCCGGAATGGACTGGCAAAGATCAATCGTCCATCCCTGCTTCGCACACCTGCTGGAGATGGGAAAGAACAAATTGTTGAAATAACGGAAGAGCAGGCGAAGTTGATTGAGAAACTGGAATTGCCCGGAGTCTATCCCAAGGAGGTAAAAGTCCGGTATGGTGAGAATTCCCTGGCTCGCCACGTGATAGGCTTTATCGGCCAGGACCCGGAACTTGTCAGGCAGGCATTTGGCGGCAAATACCCCCTGCATGAACAGATCGGCAAGATGGGACTTGAGTTTTTGTTTCAGGATGATTTGCGCGGGCTTGGATACAACAAGTCGATTTCCTATTTTATTGATGCGGGCAAACGACCGGTCAACGGATTGGGCATTCGGGTGACGGACGAAGAAAACCGTGCTTTGTCGGTGAAAACCACTCTCGATCTCGATGTCCAAAAAGCTGTCGAAACTTCCATGGAGAAGCACGGTCTGAACAAAGGTTCGGTAGTCATACTTGACGCCAGGACAGAGGAAATACTTGCCATGGCCAGCCGTCCCCAATATGACCAGAATGCACCTGTCACCCGGGGCGAGTACCCGGTCAACAAAGCGGTACAGGCCGATTTTCCCGGTTCTGTGTTCAAAGTGGTTGTGGCAGCGGCAGCATTGGAAAAAGGGGTGGTTCGTCCGGCGGACCCATTTTACTGTCCCGGATACATTGAGATTGGAGACGGCAAATTGAATTGTTGGGCGGAACACGGTTCTATCACGGCGGAGCAAGGTTTCGCCCGTTCCTGCAATGTGGTGTTTGCCAGTCTCGCCATGAAACTTGGGCGACCTGCGATTGAAGAATATGCGCGCAAAATGGGCCTCGGACAGCTTGTCACCCAGCCTGTTGACGGGAAACCCCAGTTATACGGGGAAGAACACGGGCAGATTTTTGCCAAGAAGGAAACGTCCTACCGGTTGCTTGCCAATACGGGAATCGGGCAGGAAGATGTTCGGATGTCCCCCTTGCAAGCGGCCCACATGATGGCGGTGATTCTGAATAACGGGATAGCCGGAAAGCCCAGACTGGTTCAGGAATTGCTTACCAGCACAGACGGAATGCTGTACAAGACCTATCCTGCTGCCAAGCAACAGGGGCCATTGCTGGATAAGGAAACGGCAGCGGAATTGCGAAAGTGGATGCGCCAAACGGTGGATTCCCCGAAAGGGACGGCACACCTGCTTGCCTCAGCGAAAGTTCCCCTGGCAGGAAAAACAGGAACCGCTCAAACAGGAATGGCCGGTCTGCATCACCATTGGTTTGCCGGGTACGCCCCTGCAGACAAACCCAAGTACATCATTGTGGTAATGGCAGAGGATGTTGCGACGGACTCCGGCAGCCAACTCGTGCAAAACGTTACCAAAGAAATAGTGGATCAACTGTTTTGAACAGCTTGGAAAGTATAAGTTTTGGTAGTCTGAAATAACTAACATGCTATATGGAAAATAACCGCCGTTGTTACTGTTTGGTATTATGGTTGAGGCGATTGTTTCCAGAAATTATGTATGGACAAAATTTCCTCAATGCATGTATCCTTAAACACGAATAGTGGAATCTCGCTAGTCATAAAATTTCATATCGTTCTCGTCTAGGTGCCCTTGTGAGACCAAGGGGTAACAGGGAATCGGGTGCAAATCCCGAGCGGTCCCGCCACTGTAACCGGCGAGCTCTCTTTCATTGATGCCACTCGAATAATCGGGGAAGGCGATAGAGCGCGATGATCCGGAAGCCAGGAGACCTACCTAGAAGCGAGCACACCCAGTAGCCTTCGAGGAAAAGGTGCGGTGTATAGAATTGGAACCTTGCGTCCATTGTCTTAGTGTGCGGGTTACCATGCATGTACATACCCCAGCCTTTTCGGCTGGGGTTTTTTGCTGGGGTGAAATGTTCAAAGACATGCGAGGGACTCAAAACTGAATCTTTATCATCAAACAGGAGGATGGAAAAGAAATGAAATCAAATCAGAGTAGTCGTATCTTATTGTTTGGATTGTTGACAATGGCGATGGCAGTTCTTCCGGCATGCGGGAACTCAACGAAAGAAACTTCGACACAGGGTGCTAAGCAGCAAGCGGCAAAATCGAATGCCTATCAACCGGTCACGATCTAAAACTACAATCGCACCCTTACTTTCAAGGAAGTGCCGAAACGGGCAGTTAGTTTGAACCAACACACTACAGAAATCATGTTGGCTCTCGGTTTGGAAAAGCACATGGTCGGGACGGCGTACAATAGCGACGGTGAATTTCTTCCCGAATTAAAAGAAAAGTTCTCGAAAATTCCGGTTTTAGCCGAAAAATATCCTTCTTTGGAAGTGTTGATGGGAGTGAACCCGGATTTCGTTTATGGACGCGAAAGTGCTTTCAAGGGTAAAGAACAAGTTGCGTCGGTTGATGAACTGGCGAAATACGGGATTAACTGCTACGTAGCCAAGGGAACTTATGTGACGGGAGCCAAAATGGAAGACGTCTACGAGGATATCCTGAACCTCGGTCGCATTTTCAACATTGAACAAAGGGCGAAAGAACTCGTTTCATCCATGCAGAAAGACATTGAAGCCATCCGGTACAAAATCGGAAGCGTTGAAAAACCGATTCGCGTGTTGGTTTATGATAGCGGGGAAGACACGGTGTTCACGGCTGGGCAATCGTTGCAGACTTCGCTAATCACTTTGGCGGGCGGCAAAAACGTGTTCGACGATATTGCGAAAAACTGGGCGAAGGTTAGTTGGGAAGAAGTGGTCAAGCGCGATCCGGAAGTCATTGTTATTAACGATTACGGCAAAACCAAGGCGGAGGATAAAATCAAATTTCTTTCAAACAATCCAGCGCTGTCAAACGTCACGGCGGTTAAAAACAAACGTTTCGTCGTTCTTCCGCTTTCTAGCGTCTTTGAGGGAGTAAGGAATGTGGGCGCGTTGGAAACGTTGGCAAAAGGTTTTTATCCCGAAAAATTCAAGTGAGAGCGGACGAGGTTAACTTAAAAGGGGTGAATTGTTATGCAAAATGCAATTCCAAACGAAGACTTGCCTATTTCCAGAGCCAGTAGTGGCACGGAAGAAGCAATCGAAAAATCCGGTATTCGCCAATATCGGGTTTGGTATTCTACCATCTCAATCAGTTTGGTGATTGCCCTTGTTGTTTCGATGACCGTTGCAATCACCCTTGGACCGGTTTCGATTGAACCAGGAACGGTATGGCGGATTGCGTTATCGCACATTCCCTTTTTCAATGAATGGGTGCAAGCGCATTGGTCGAAGGCGCAAGAGCACATCGTCTGGGATATCCGTTTTCCGAGGGTGCTGCTCGGAGCCGTTGTCGGTGCGGGATTGTCCGTTGTGGGTGTTGCGATGCAAGCTTTGGTGAGAAATTCTCTTGCCGACCCCTACATTCTCGGTGTATCCTCGGGTGCTTCAGTTGGTGCCACGCTTGTTATCTTGTTTGGTGCATTCGGGATGTTCGGTCAATACGCCCTTTCGTTCGGCGCGTTTGCTGGGGCTCTTTTATCGATCGTGTTTGTCTTTTTTCTTTCCCAGGTGGGAGGGCGCATTTCAACGGTTCGGTTGCTGCTCGCGGGTATTGCGGTTTCCGCAATATTGATGGCGCTGACGAGCATTATTATCTTCGCTGCGCCCAAGGAGAACGGAATTCGTTCGGTGCTGTTTTGGCTCAAGGGCAGTTTAGCGGGGGCGAAATGGGACTATTTGACGATTCCCGCTCTTGCCGTCGTTGCGGGCACCGTTGTTCTTCTCTTTCAGTCGAGATCTCTCAACGCTATGCTCATGGGGGAGGAAACCGCGATTACCCTCGGAGTGAACACGGAACGTTTTCGAAAATTTCTTTTGGTCATCACCGCGCTGTTGACGGGCGTGATCGTTGCAATTAGCGGGGCGATCGGTTTTGTTGGACTTATGATGCCCCATGTCGTCCGACTCGTGGTAGGTTCCGACCATCGTCGCGTCTTGCCGATCAGTTCATTGTTAGGGGCAATATTTGTAATTTGGGCTGATGTGATCGCACGTCTTTGGTTCGCTCCGGAGGAGATACCGATTGGAATCATTACTTCGCTCTGTGGAGGACCGTTCTTTATTTGGCTTATGCGCCGAAGCTCTTATTCGTTCGGAGGTGGCGGGTGATGAATCTTACAGTCGAGAACGTGTCGGTTTCCATTGATAAAAAAACGCTTTTGAGAAACATTGGTTTGCGGGTGGAAGCGGGAGAATTTGTCGGTATGATCGGTCCGAACGGGAGCGGAAAGTCGACGCTGCTGAAAAGCGTTTACCGGATTTTGCAGCCTGATGCCGGTATCATCACTTTGGACGGGGAAGAAATTCATCGAATGTCTCCGCGTCAAACGGCGCAACGAATGGCTGTTGTCCGCCAGGAATCTCCCGTCGAGTTTGATTTCTCGGTTAGGGAAATTGTAATGATGGGACGTTCTCCTCACAAACGACTGCTTGAATCTGACACTGCACAGGATCGAGAGATTGTTGACGACGCGCTGTCTCGCGTCGGAATGCAGGAGTTTTTGGAACGAAGTTATACGACACTGTCGGGGGGCGAAAAACAGCGGGTACTCATTGCCAGAGCTCTTGCTCAGCAAGCGAAATTTCTTGTTTTGGATGAACCGACCAACCACCTCGACATTCGGTATCAACTGCAAATTATGGATCTGGTCAAAGTTCTTAATGTCACGGTGCTTGCCGCATTGCACGATTTGAATATCGCCGCAGTGTATTGCGATCGTCTCTATGTCATTGAGTCTGGGGAAATTGTCGCGTTCGGCACCCCCGAGGAAGTGCTTCGTACCGATATAATCCGCGATGTGTTCGGCGTAGAAACGGAAGTCATCATCCATCCGATTACCGGAAAACCTCACATCACCTTCTTTTCGGATACGAGAGTTCGCAAAACCCGAGGAGGACGATGAAGTGGCTTTCAGCAAATGCAACTTCTGCGGCTTTATGTATGATGAATGGTTCGAGGACTGTCGGAACGGCGTTCCTCCAGGAGTACCGATCACCGATTTGGCGGGAACGCTTTGTTCGAGATGCGGAATGCAAGGGGTGCGCCACGAAAAACAGACCAATCCGAAATACACGGGGCTGGAAGCCGAATACTATGACCAGTTCGCTGGAAAAGCTGGCATCGCGTTTTATCGGGAGTGGATTGTCGGGTCGGGCGCGCAAATTATGTCGTTTTTTGGCTAATATTGTTATAAAATATAAACATATCCTTAAATGTTGCCTGGAGGCAGAGGTTCAACAATGAAGAACAAGAATCATAGGAACCTGATTTCGTTTTGTGAACAAGAACTTGCCCATCTTGAACAATTCGTTCACGAACTTGAACCGGAGGATCACAACAACACACTTCAATTCGCCAAAGAAACGATTGGCGAAATAGCCGAAGCCATCAAAAAAGGAGACCGGGCCAACCTGAAGATGCTGAAGGAGATCTCCATGAAACTGGACGAATTGGCGGAAAAGCTTCAAGTACCCGCATCCAAACCGGATCATTCCCAAACCATTCTTGCCATGCTGGAAATGTTTGATCTGATGGATTTTATGGGTTCCAACATGCAACCGGATGACGAGAACTGGACACGCCAGTTTCAACAGGTTATCGAAAAAGCACTTGCCCTTTTGCAAAAGATTGGAATTCAAGAACTGAAGATCGAGAATCAAATGTTCGACAGTGAAATTATGGAAGGGATCGGAACCGTATCTCAGAATGAAATCAATCGTGAGCTGGAAAAGAACTCTGTTTATGCAGTCATGCAGCGTGGATTCCGTTATTCCGATTCAGGAGAGCTGATTCGTCGGGCCAAAGTCATCACGGTAGTGTGAAAATTCGTACCGTAAAGAAGGTTGAGTCGATGAATATTGCGCAAGAATTCTATCAGCAAGCAATAAAAAAGATTTCCCTTGGAAACTATGAAAAGGCAAAAAGACTTCTGGAGTCCGCGATACATAATGGTGAAGGCCACTCCTTGATTTACTGGACTTTGGGGTTGATCGAGGTTTCCATGGGATATCCCCACAAGGGTCTGGAGAGATGGAAATCTGTCAAACCGGAGGCCATACCTGATATTCACGAAAAAATTGAACACGTAGCTTCTTTCCTGCCCAAGTACGAAGAAGTAAGGCGGCTCTATAACGAAGCGGTCGATTTTGCCAAGTTTAAAAATTGGAAAATCTGCAGGTCCCGATTTTTCCGGCTGATGGAAATGGCAAGTGCAATCCCGCTGCCTGCCGACATTTATTATGGGTATTACCTGACGTTGATTGTGTCCGGGGAATTGCAAAAGGCTGCGAGCGAAATGGCAAATGCCCCGGCCTATGTCAGAACAACGCCACGGTTCAACGTTCTGGAAACCAAACTCAAAGCTCAGCTCACATCAGATAGGAAGGTCCAAACGGGGAAGAAGAGAATCTACTATCTGCGGATTGCTTCCGTCATGGGAATCCTGTTGACGGCGGGAAGTCTGGGGTATGCGGTCATATCCAACTCTGTGCAAGAGGCCAATGGAATCGTTGGGGAAGAGAAGAAAGTTCCCGACTCTCAAAGCGTCAATGAGAAAGAACTGAATGTTCGGCTCAGAGAGCTTGAACAAAACTATGAAAAACAAAAACTGGAAACGAAACAACTCCGGGAACTGTTTCGTTATGCGAAAATCGATCTTGACGACACCGTTCTCAAGGCTTCCCTGAACACTTATCTGGAGGGCTACAGTCTGTTGAAAAAGGGCGAGCCTGCGAAAGCTTCCGAAATGTTTGAGAAGAGCAGGGAGCTGCACTCGGATTCGTATTTTGCCGATGACAATTTGTATTATCTGATCCAGGCAAAAGCAAAAGAAGGCAAAGCACAGGAAGCCAGAACCCTCAGAGAGGAGTTTATGGCAAAGACCGGGCAGCATTATCTCAGGTCCCCCTATTATGACGACATCCTGTTGCAACAAGCGGAAGACTTGATCCAACAAGGCAAGAAGGTGGAAGCTTTGCCTTTGCTGGATAAGATCATAACCGATTTTTCGAATGAATGGACGGCCCAGCGGGCAAGGGGGCTGCGAAGGCAGTTGTAGGGAGTTGGCTATTGAATTGAATAAATTATGGTTTTTTATAATGGGTCGCCCTTTTAGGGGCGTTTTTTTGTTTTTATTTAGACTCCCATGCCGCTGACGCGGCACCATCAGATGATGAAAATAGTCTAAGTTTTGTATAATCTTCTTACGGCTGGCGAAGGGAGGTCG
>NZ_BDUF01000055.1:19823-27136 GCF_002335525.1 Effusibacillus lacus | reverse complement strand
ACCTCTGCGGATGATTCGTCCCGCGTTGTCGACATGGACGTCGACGCTCTTAGCGGGGCTACCTCAGTCGATGCTTTCGCCTCGCCTTTAGGGGCGGGGCAGCCGCATCGTATTCAAAGAATCAATCGTGGCTCCCTACACGATTCAGTTTTCAAAGAACGACTTGACCCGCAGGATGTGGGTCGTTCGACGTTTCGGCAGGAAATCCTGTCCGTCGCGACAAGAGCTATAATATCACGTACTATGTTCCGCTTCAATCCATTGAATAAAACAAACACAAACAAAAACCGGATTTTAACCGCTTCAACTGCTGTTATTGTCCGCTATGCTTTCTGTTTCTCCAAATTTGCATGGATTAAGCGTATGGATTCTTCTTCAATCAGAAACAATAACCCCATGAGGAATCCGGCAGTTTAACACTAAAGTCCCTCCCGTTAAAATCCTCCAGCTGCAGCGGCTGTAAGCGGCCCAAAGGAAACATCATGCCGCCTGCGGCCAAATCCTCTGTGACACTGTTGATCGTTACGATGTTTTTGATTCCGCATCGTACTCCCATAAAGGTACCGGAATCCACTTTTGTAATCCAGAAAACTGACAAAAACTCCGGGCAAAAACAACATAGCAGCAGCGACAAAGAGACGGAAGAACTTGAACAATTGCCATTGACATGTCCGATACAGAGGATGGCCGGGCCAAGACTGCCGTGTCGAATTATCGGTCAAGCATAAGAGTGACCTAATTTATAGGGGAAAAAATGGAATGTGTAAACGGGCAGACAAATACATATGTATCGGAGGACAGCTAAATTTAGGGAGGCTTGAAAACATATGCCAATCAGACCGCCCATTCTGCAGAGGGGAGATACGATTGGAATCGTCACTTTGGGAAGTCCGTTAGGCGCCAATATCATAAATGAACGGGTACAAACCCTTCGCACCATGGGTTTTAACGTGATTCTAGGCAAGAATGTGTACGCTTACACCGGGTTTCTTGCAGGACCTCCCGAACAGCGGGCAGCCGATCTGATGGACATGTTTCGAAACAAGGCAGTTAAGATGATCCTGCCCTCCCGCGGCGGAGTCGGAGTGGGAGGAATCCTCCCTTATCTCGACTTTGAAGTGATTCGACAGAATCCCAAAATTGTGACCGGGTATAGCGACATTACCGTCCTCTTGAATGTACTCTACCAATATGCAGACCTGATCACTTTTCATAGTTTGCTTCTGATTGATTTCCGGCGGGAGACACCCGCGTACAACTTTAATCAATTCTTTGCGGCAACCTCCACCCTGACAGCGCCCCGACAGATTCAGAACCCTCCTGGAATCCCTTTGATCAGCCGGGTGCAGGGAAATGTGACAGGCAGGGTCGTGGGAGGCAACCTGACCTCCTTTGTTGGTACTTTGGGCACCCCTTACGAGATTGACACACGCGGCAAAATCATTCTGATTGAGGAAACCCATGAACCGGTCAACACTGTGTACCGATTTGTCTCTCATTTGCTTCTGGCTGGAAAGTTCCGTGACTGTGCGGGGATCATTATCGGACAATGCACCGATTGCCAGATCGCCTATGGGACAACCTTTGACGACATGGTAAATGCTGTGCTGGTTCCGCTTGGCAAGCCCTTAATGACCAACCTGCAAACGGCCCATGGACTCTACAAGGCCGCCATCCCAATTGGCGCCAATGTCAATCTGAACACCTATAACAATACTCTGACCGTTCTTGAGCCAACAGTTAGCGCATAGCAGAAGGAGCCTGTTCCACAAACAGGCTCCTTGTTCAGTATTGTTTATCTTTGAGATTCCCACCACTTCAGGTATGGATAGGGATCGACCGGTGTCCAGGAAGGGGATGTCTTGTAAACGCCAAAGTGCAAATGGCTGTCAAACTTGCCTTCGGTTCCCTCCGGACCATAACCGGTGCTTCCCACATATCCGATCAGTTGGCCTTTCTTGACGGCGGATCCCTTGGAGAGTCCTTCTGCATATTTGGAGAGGTGTGCGTAATAGAATACTGTCGAATCATTCACTCGGATCGTCAATCGATATCCGCCATACTGGTTCCAACCGTACTGGACAATCGTACCGTCCATGACGCTGTATATCGGAGTTCCTTTGTCAGCCATGATGTCCACACCTTCGTGCGGCCGGGAGCCTGACCCGTCAGGATTCCAACTCCGTCCATCCCGGTATGTGTTTGCAAAAGGTTTGTACGTCCCTTTGGCCAACGGAAACATCCCATCTGCAAAAGCTGCCGGTTTCTGTACGGAAGGTCTGCCGACAGAAACCGGTATCTTCAATTGCTGTCCAGGGTAGATTTCATAGGTTTTCAGATTGTTAAGTTTGACGATGGCATTCGTTGTTGTGTTGTACTTGTTAGCGATTTTCCAGAGTGAATCGCCGCGAACCACCGTGTATGTAATGGACTTTCCGGGAATCACCAGAGTCTGTCCGGGATAGATGGTGTCTGTCGTAAGATTGTTGGCTTTCATCAAGTCGTTGACTGTCACATGGTTGGCTTGGGCAATTTTCCAGAGCGAGTCACCGGGCTGTACCGTATAGGCCAGCGCTGGCGATGCACCCAACATGAGGCTTGCAACGGCGGCAAGAAGCAATGCTTTCTTCACTTACTAATCCTCCCCTGACATTCCAATAGTTGTCTCTATTTAGATTGTAATAGGGAAAGAAGGGACATGAGAATACGCCAAATAATGGGAATCAAGAAACGCTGTTGACCAAATTTTTATAGACCTGCATACTACTTCCAAGGAAGTCGATAATTTCATGGACTGGCGAATGGAGGTCGTTCGGATTTGAACCAAGCAACCTTTTCCTTTCCTTCTGTTGATGGAACCGAAATCCATGTCTATAAATGGACACCGGACACAGAAGTCAAAGGCATCGTTCAAATCGCCCATGGGATGGCAGAACACGCAGGCCGGTACAGCCACTTTGCCGAGGCATTGACCGGCGAAGGATATGCCGTATACGCCAATGACCATCGCGGACATGGTCGAACTGCGGGTCAACAGGAGAACCTTCTTTACTTTGCCGATGAAAACGGATGGGAGTTGGTTCTAGAGGACATGCATCAGCTTTCCCAACTGATCAAACGGGAGCACCCCGGTTTGCCGCTGTTTTTGTTAGGGCACAGTATGGGATCGTTCTTGGCCAGGAGTTACATTCAGCAGTATGGCGGAGAGTTGTCTGGAGTTCTACTGTCTGGAACCGGTGGAACACCCGGTATTCTGGGATACATCGGTACCGCCCTCGCCAGAATGGAAATCCGGAATAAAGGGCGAAAAGGAAAAAGCGCCCTCCTCACAAATCTTACCTTCGGAAACTACAACAAGGCGTTCCAACCTGCACGAACAGAATACGACTGGTTAAGCCGGGACTCAAACGAGGTCGACAAGTATATTCACGACCCGTATTGCGGAGGGATGGCAACCGCCGGTTTTTATGCTGACATGCTGACGGGAATTCAACACTTGGACAAACCCGAAAGGCTTGGAAAAATACCCGAAGACTTGCCCATCTTCCTTTTCTCCGGGGACAAAGACCCTGTCGGAAACAACTCCAGGGGTGTTTTACAAACCTACCGCAACTTCCGGAAGGCGGGAGTTAAGGATGTTTCCTGCAAACTGTACCCCGGGGGACGGCACGAGATGTTGAATGAAATAAACAAAGCTGAGGTTTACCGTGATGTGATTGATTGGTTAAACAAACACATTTAGAGGGATTCTATAGATTAGACAGGTGGAAAAAGAGAATGCCAAATTTTGCGGAAAAAGAAAAAAGGCCCTTTACGGTATACGTAGTTCTTGGGCACCCCGAAAGGAACAGTTTCAATCATGCCATTGCTGGCAAAGTGGCAGAACTTTTGCGTGTAAACGGACATGATGTTTATTTTCATGATCTTTATGAAGAGAAATTTGATCCGGTTCTCAGGGAATCCAAACTGTTCGAGAATGCTCCAATCAGTTCCGTGATTCAAGAACACTGCAGACAGCTCTCTGTAGCTGATGGAGTGGTTGTTGTTCATCCCAATTGGTGGGGACAACCCCCGGCCATGATAAAAGGGTGGATCGATCAGGTAATGCGCCCTGGCATAGCATACAGGTTTGTACAAGATGAGACAGGGCATATGTTCCCCCACGGGTTGTTGAGTTCCAAGACGATCCTTGTCATCAATACTGCAAATTCAACACACACAGATGGTCTGCTTCAAAAAATATGGGAATATACCTTTGTTTCTTGTGGAGTCAAGAACTTTCACTATCAGCTGTTGGGGGGGATTGCGGCAAGCTCAACGGAACAGCGAAAAGAATGGCTGGCAAAGGTGAAAGAAACAGTGCAGGAACTGTTTCCGCCATCCTTATCATGAGTTTTCCACGTTTGTCAGAAACGTCCTTCTCACCTGCTCCTCCTATTTTTCACGCCAGCGATGTTGATGACGGGCCACCTTCGTTCGATTCCCGCATATCCTCATCGAACACCACTTTCTTTTTCCGCTGGCATCCAAGAACAATAACACGCAAGCAGGGTTTGCACACCGGCGAAGGGTGAACTGTTGGCCGGATGGCCACAAGTGGAGCGCATCGGGGCCAACGTGATGAGTAGCATACTCGGATCTTCCTGGCTGCTGCATCAGGTATTTGCCGCTCTTGGTGAATTTGGGACATACTCCACTTCTTTAACGGTCGTATCGCAGTTTGGACAATAATAGTGAATTTTCACTTCATGGTTGCAATCGGTATGAACCAGCTTCATGTATTTTGGCTCGAGATGCCGGTTGCCCCAGATTGCCAATGCATTTAGTACATGTCTCAAGTCTTTTCCTTTTCTGGTCAACTCATACTCATATCGGGGCGGATGCTTTCTGTAGAGCTTGGATGACACGATCCCTTCTTGCTCCAGCATTTGCAAACGATCCGAGAGGATGTTAGGTGCGATTCCTGATAAAGAGGTTTTAATTTCATTAAACTTGCTAGTCCCATTCAGGAGTTCCCGAATAATCAACAGTGTCCACCGGTCACCGATCAGATCCAGTGTATTCGCAATATTACATGGGAGATTGTACTTTTTGTTCATACGTATCCTCCTTTTAAGCAACAGGTTATTACATATAACCCCAAAGCACAACTTACTATTGAATCGAAATTCAATATGAAAAGATAACTTGGTTGGAGGGAAGCCGCTTCAATGACATCACGATGCCCTGTAGCTCAAAAAAAGCAGCAAATGTTTTATTGGTTGTTTTTTTATACTTAGTTGTATATATTTATCTTGCAGGGACTTTCAATCCTTTAAGGAGGCTTTTATCATGATTGTTCAAAAGCTGTCTTGGGCAGGTATTGCAGTATCTGATGGAGAGACTTCCGTGGTAATTGATCCGATAGGAGATACCAAACATATCGTTGAGAGACCTTTAGCTGCTCGACTTGGGACTCCTACCGAACCGCTGTATCCGCTTTCCGAAATTCCTTCGGTAACAGCTGTGCTCATTTCACACGTCCACCCCGACCATTTTGATCATTTGTCGATAATGGCTGCATACGGTGAAGACATTCCGGTGCTTTTGCCAATCGAATCGGTGGAAATCGCACGGAAAACCGGACTGAAGAATGTCATTGGTGTGACCGTAGATGACCGGTTTACATACGGAAAGCTTGATGTGACTGCCAGTTACTCGGTTGACGGGTATGGAACTCCGCAAGTCTCCTGGGTCGTAGGGGGAAACGGGAAGAAAATCATTCATTGCGGCGATACGCTTTGGCATGGGTATTGGTGGAAAATTGCGAGACAGCATGGTCCTATAGATGTTGCTTGTTTGCCTGTTAATGGTGCGATTTTGGAAATTGAGGCGTTGCCTCAACAAAGCATTCTGCATGCCTGCATGACTCCCGAAGAGGCAGTGGAGGCTGCAAAATTGTTGCAAGCCAACAAGTTGGTGCCGATTCACTTCAATACATTTAAAAATCCACCCTACTATATCGAAACCCCCAATCTTCTAGCAAGGTTAATTACCAGCTCCAAGCAACGCGAAGTTGACCTGGAGATACTGGCTCCCGGAGAAACTACTGATTTGACAATTCTGGAAAAAGCCGTTTAAGGCGCCAAATATCAAATTTAAGGAACCCCGTGCGACCGGGGTTCCTTATGTTCATTTCTTCATTTTGCGAGGAGAGGGAAGCAAACAAAAGGGCCATCCCAATAAGTATTGCTACTATGGGAGAGCCCTTCGCAGCTTTATTGGTCACGCTGTATCGGTATAGTGAGTGAAGAGGGATATTTGGCGTCATGCCAGAACTGCAGATAGAACGTCTCAGGATCCGGCAGGAAAAAAAGGGGAGTCGCTCGGTGAGATTTCGATTTCCATTGCGTGACCCGAACCCGCCCGCATACAGTTTCAGGTTCCGATTTTCGTCCCGAATGGTATCAAATAGCGTCCTCACCTGCTCCACAGGAAACAATTCATCCTTCCAGGCCTGCAAAGCATAGATTGGAACGTTCCTTAGAAAGTCGGCCTGATGAACGACGGAACGAAGCGCCAGTTGCTGTTTGAACTCCGCCTCGTTGACTCCTGTTAATCCTTCAACCAGCCACAAAGGAAGATCCGTATTATAGTTTTGTTTGCCCGCCTTGTAACCCGCCGCAAACAATCCCAGATCATAGGAAGCTTTCATGACATCGTTGGGAACCAGTGCCTGCACGAGATCGGTCCATCCCATAATGGGGGCAATCGCCTTGACTTTGGGCCCCTTGTATCCGGGGGCATGGGTGGCGGCGGCCAATAAGTACGATTGCCCTCCTCCATAGGAAATGCCGGTTGATCCGATTTGATCAGGATTGACTTCGTACCTGTCAATCAGGAATTGCATGATCTCTGGCCAAAACCCCGGCAATCGTAGGTCAGAACCACATATCCGTTCTTTGCAAAACCGGGAGCGAACTCCTCGTAAGTGCTGCGATCCCCACCCCAACCGTGAATCATGATGACCGCCGGCCATCCTCCGTGTGGTGTGTTCCCATAAGGTTTGAAAAGAGAGGCAGCCAGGCGGACCCCGTCACTCATGGAGATCTGCTCTTCAAGTCTTTCCACGTTCACAGGAGTGGTCTCAGCATCCGTTGCCTGAACCCGTGTCGCCCACACGGCGGGACTGAAAGTCAAATAAAGCAGAAGAACGATCATAACCGTGAGTCGAGCGGCCTGAATTACAATATTTCTCACCAGCTTCCCTCCCCTATACATGACCGTTGACTGCATTACGGTTGACATTGGTACCTCTTACTTGATATTGATCT
>NZ_BDUF01000055.1:0-19752 GCF_002335525.1 Effusibacillus lacus | reverse complement strand
CAACCAGACTTCGCCGAACCTTATGGGTGGCTTGAGGAACCAACTATAGAAATCTTTGCTCCTTCAGTGGAACCCGACCCCATCATTTCCCCCGAGATTGTGCCGAACCCTGGCAAAATCAGCTTTAGCGTTCCTCCACCTTTGATAGACGAATTCCCTCCGGGAGCCGGTGCTCCGGAAAGTTCCGGAAGTGCCAGCATCTGTCCGGGGAAGCCTCCTCCGGGTGATGCTGGCAGTTGGGGCAGCTCCGGCAGACTTGGCATCTGTCCCTGACCGCCGTTTGCCAACTTTTCTTGCAACTCTTTCAGTGCCTTCTCCAACTCCTGCCGTCCTTGCCCCATTCCTTGTTGAATCTGCTCCTGTCCCTCTTTCAATTGCTGCTGCAGTTGGAAGTGCCCTTTCTCTAGATGTTCTTCCAGCTGTGTCTTCCCTTTCTGGAGCTGTTCTTCCAATTGGGCTTGCCCTTTCTTCAGTTCATCGGGCAGAGAGTTCAGCGAATTCGTAGGATCGGATTGTCCCGGATCACCGGATGCACTCATCTTCCCTTCCGCTTTCCATGTTACTTGCCCCTGCTGCGTAGACCATGCGCTTTCCTGTGAGAATCCTCCGCTTGCCGCAAGCGCAGCAACAGGAACTGCCACCAATCCGGATACCGCCATACCGACTATCCATTTTCTTTTCATATTCCCCATCCTTTCATCTTTTTCTTGCCTGATAGGCAAGCTATTTATTTACTTGGGCAAACCTGGCTATTGTCCATTCCTTAGTAGTTCTCCGTAAGGTCCGGACGATATTTGACCAAACGTTCTTCGGCAACTGTTCGAATCGACTCGTGGGCTACCACTGCCGCCTCCTCGACCCAATGGAAAGACCAGTCTTCCGGCTTTACATCCGGGAAATGCTGCTTGACCGGGGTTTCCCCATCCTTCAGAGGTCCGCGGAAGAAGGCCATACAGAACAGCTTGGAAGCAACTTGCCGTTCTGTGTCATCATCCGGCAGGAAGCTGTTGTTTCCGACCCCGTCCACAATTCCCAGAGACTTTGCCGTTGCAATGACATCCTTCGCCCAGTGGTCCGAAGTGTCGGAGAAACCCGTCAGGTTCGGCAGCGGCTCAATCCCCCGTACCTTGAGAACCAGGGTTACGAGTTCGGCTCTCGAAATCGGCTCGTTCGGATGGAAGGTGCCGTCCTTATACCCTTGCATGTAACCGGCTTTGGTCACACTGGTAATGTACCGGTATGCCCAGTGTTTTTTCCCAACATCCGAATAAGGCTTCTCGGGGTCTCCTTCAAACTTGAGTCCCTTTACCCGTGCCACAATTGCCGCAGCTTCCGCCCTTGTAAGAGGGGCCTGCGGGTGGAATTTCCCATCCGGGAACCCCACCAGGAAGGGCTGGTGCACCTCCGATTTCGGTTGAACAATGATTTCCACCGAGCCACCTAGCTGTCCCTCTAATTGTCCACCTAATGAATCCCCTGATTTAGTGTCGAATAAACCGGAAGTTTGAGCCATTGAGACATTGGAAAGGGCAAACAATTCCGACGACAGCAAAATGATGCCAAAAATAACTGTTCTTCGTACCTTTTTCATTACAATCTCCCCCCACAAAGTCAAATAATTCGGCAAACACCGCAAACAGTTGAAGCGCTTCCCGTCCAACTAGGCCTTCCAGTGAATTCCCCAAGCCATTGTCGTGATACAAATCAGGTAAAGGAAACTCCCCCCGGGAATCCACAGCAGATGGATATTGGGATTGTTTTTCGACTTCTTTTTGGCAACGGCAAAGCGGATGGCGCCATACAAAATCATCAGACTGCAAATCAGAAACACCAAATTATACATGGTTCCTCCCCCATTCAAGGCAGTATCCGAAGCAGGGCGAACTTCTCATTCAGCTCTCCCAACTCCTCAATGGATTGACCGGTCATCCCGTTGATTTCACCCAATTGGCCGTTAATCCGGCTCGCGTTCTGAACGGATGCCGAACTGGCCTTCAGAAGTCCGCTGTTTACATCTGACATTCCGTTAAGATACTGGCTCACCGTCCGAGTCTGCTGATTCAGGGCTTCCAGCCCTGCAATAATGTTCTTCTCGGAAAGGCCTGTGGTCTCCAAGTGTCCGTTCATCACGGCCAACTGAACTACCACCTGTTCTTCCTGCTGCTCAATGGAAGCCAGTGATGCGGTGATTTCCTGGAACGGCTGCAGCACCTCAAGGGTTTCCTGCACAAGGGTTCCGGTTGCCACAATCGATTCATTTACGGAGGCCATGATCTGATTCATTTCCCCCTGCATTTGCGTTTGCTTGGCCAGACTGTAGCCGAACATTCCCACGCCGAGAATTCCCAGCAGGATCAACAGAATTGTGAACAGCTTGCTTTTCACCTGAAGCCCCCCTATCCTATGGTCCCAACAAGGAATCTGACAAAGGCTTAAGCGGCAGAAGATCGTCAGTCAGGAGGCTGTTTCCGGAACCATTCTTCCCATTGTCTGAATCCTGACCAGTCCCCGAGCCGCTGTTTCCACTTCCTGTGCCGCCCGGCAGCAGTCCACCCCCTGGCAGGTTGGGAAGTCCTGGCAGTGTATCTCCCAACACCGGGAGTTTAAGATCCTTCAGCCGTCCCGTGAACCGGAACGAGTCCTGCGACTTCCGCAATTCTGCAAGCAAGATGTCCAGCTGACCGTTCAGCTTTTGGGTCTGGTCGTTGGTGGCACCCAGTACGCCAACCAATTGCTCCAGTGTCGAGGCGTTCTTCATAACTTCTTCCGTAAGGGTGAGAACCTGCCCCCGAACCTGACCTGTTACATGGGCTGTCACTTTCTCCCGGACCAGAATCTCTTCCATCAGAGACACGCCGGTCTGCGTCAATTCTTCCTGCCGAACCAGCTCCTGTTGCAAGTTCTGCCCGGTCTGAACCTGTTTCTGGAGGATGACTTCCTGCTGTTTCAACTGACCTAGTTGAGTCTGTACCTGCTCCACCTGCTTCTTGAGAGTCTGGGTGTTCGAGAGAATTTGTCCCGTTGTGCCCCCCAGTTCCCCCAACAATTGAAAGATATTTTGGGATTCCATCTTCTTCGCAAGAGCTTCACTGGACAGGGACAGGGTGAGCCCTGCCATTCCCAGCAATCCGGCCGTCAATGCAATCCAGATCCCTTTTGTCACACGTCCCCTATCCGCCACCGGATTCATGGACTTCCCCCCCATCCCGGCAGGAACCGGGTTTTCCGGTTCATGTCTTCCAGATTCCGGTTAATCGTTCTTTGCGATTCGATCATACGCTGCAGATCAGAAATGATAGTGCCGTTGATGTCGTTAATCTGGAGCAGGATCACCAACAGCTGCCGGGCTGTATCCTCCGTGGCGCCAATCTTGTCACCCGAAGCCTGCGTAGTGTTTCCAATGGTGCTTACCGCCTGATCAATACCCTTGACAGTCTGGTCGAGTCTACCAAGTCCTTCGCTCATCTCGCCCGTATACGTTTTCAACTGTCCCAGTGTTCCTTCCATGTGAAGGGTGGTTTCTTTCAAAATCTCCAGTTCCACCAGTCCGTCTTTCATATCGCCTGACAGTTCCTTTGATTCCCGGACGTGCGCATCAAGTTGCTGCGCTTTGGCCTGAATGCCTTTCTGCAGCCCGATCTGAACCATGCCGTTGAATCCCAAGCCCAGAACACACAAGACAGTAATCACTTTCGGAACGGACAAAGTTTTCAGCCAGCTCATGGCGTCACCTCCGGCACTTTCCGATTCATCTCATCCGTGTATTGCTTCATCAGCTCCAGATTGGCCCGATCCTGTCTGACCAATTCTTTAAGCCGGGCAAGGGACCTATTCAATTTCGCGGTTGATTGTTTCAATTGGGACATGCCCGAGGATATATCTTGCAAGGACCGGTCGCTTTCTGCCCCGATTCCCATCATGTTGCGGTTTAACACCAGGGTTTGATAATTCCACTTGTTGATCTGTTCAATATTGGAATGTATGGTTTTGGTCGCTTCCAAAGATACAAGCAATTGCTGATCCATTTGTTTGGTGGTTTCCACCACTTCCTGCAATGCCCCGTTTTTCTCGATAATCACCTTCTGCACTTCGATCAATTTTGCGGTTGAATCCAGGCTGGCGTTCAATCCGGAATCAATCTTGGCCAGATAATAGGTGGTGAACATTGTCTGCAGAAGCAGACCGATCACGGCGGCCATCCCGGCATACTTCAATATCTTGATGATCATCTTTTTTTCCCCCCGGACCACAGATTACAGTCCCGGCATTGACCGGTTCACTTCGCCCGTCATTTGTGCCGCGCCGTCCAACTTGGCGGCACCGGCCTCATTCGCCTTCACCAGTTGATCAGCAAGCCCCGACAAACGGTCGGCCGTGCCCGACATCTGGTACAAGGAATCCCTTTGCCGGAAAGATCCTTGCCGGATCTGCGACATGTCGTTCTGCAACCCTTGTGCCAACGAATTTAGCTGGATGCTCAGGTCAATCTGTTTGCGGCTGAGAGTATTGAGATTGCCAAGTGAGGTTTCCTGACTGGTTTGCTGCTCTGACAGCGTTCTCAGGTTGCCGTGGATACGGGAAGTGGTTTCCGCAAGTTGGCTGATATCCATCATTTTCGTTACGATTTCATCGTTTGTTTCGTTGATCCGGTTGTTTTTGTCATAGATTCCTTTAATCATGCCCAGCAGATCCATATGGGGCGGGACATGCGGAACCGGAGCAAAAGCCGCAATGGAAAACGGAATGAGAAAAACGGCCGCCAATTTCACCCACTCGCTGTTCATTATTCATTCCCCCCACCAGAATCGGAACAAAAGTCCCAGCGCAAGACCTGAGGTCGCGTATATCCAGACCGGTATTTTCCTGGCGGACATTCTTTTGGCGCCAGGGTGTTGTTTCCCTGATTCATCAGGATCCGCCGAAACAGTGGACGGTTGCCCGGATAATTGCGGGAGAGGGCTTGCGGAAGGGCCTGAATCGTCAAAAATAGGCAGATACTGTTTTCCGTTATACATGTCTTCAATCAGGTGCCCGTATTTCTCAAGGATGGCCTGGTTCTTGACCTTCAGGGTCGGAGTGAGTTCCCCTGTTTCCAGCGTCAGTTCCTTCTGAAGCAGAACCGCTCGCTTGGGGATCTCAAAGTCGGCAAAACCAACCGTTGCCTTTCTGACTTCCCCGGCGATCAGCTTCCTGATTTCCGGATTCTCCAGCCAATCAGCCGGATTCGGACCCAGCCCCATTTTCCCGGCAAGGGATTGCAATGCCCCGACATCGGGGACCAACAGACATGTGACATAATTCCGTTTGTCTCCGATCAATACGGCCTGGGTAATGAAGGGACTCAGGGATATTGCATTCTCAACGGGCCAGGGTGCCACATTCTTGCCGGTGCCCAGAACCAGAATGTTCTTCTTTCTGTCGACGATTCGTACGTAGCCGTTGTGGATCTCTGCAATGTCACCTGTGTGGAGCCATCCATCCGAATCAATCGTTTCTGCAGTCGCCTCGGGATTCTTGTAGTACCCCTGCATAACGTTGGGGCCTTTCACCAGCAATTCGCCGTCTTCTGCCACCCTCACCCGAACGCCGGGAAGCGGCTTGCCGACCGTGCCGGGTATACACCCGTCCTTGGGGTTGGCGCAGATTACAGGCGCTGCTTCCGTCATGCCGTAGCCCTCGTGTACCGGAATGCCCGCGCGAATGAAGAAATTTGCGATATCGGCGGCAAGCCCCGAACCTCCCGAAACGATGCAGCGAAGCCGTCCTCCCAATCCCTCCCGTACTTTCCGATAAACGAGCTTATCGACCAGACGGTAGGTGAGACCTGCCGAAGTGCCGCTTTCGATTCCTTTTTTCAGCACGCCACGAAGCGGTCCGGGTGCTTTCTCCACTTTGTTGAGAATGCCGGCGTAGACTTTCTCCAACAGGCGGGGAACCGTGATGAAAATGGTCGGTCGGACTTCCTTCAGATTCTGTTGGATCGTCTCGATGCTTTCTGCGTAGGCGATGGTGGCTCCTGAAGACAGGGCGGCAAACTGACCCACCGTTCGCTCAAAAATGTGCGACAGAGGAAGGAAAGACAGACTGACATCCGTTTTTTCCACCGGCAGGTAACTGAGACTGGCATGGATATTGGACACAATATTTGAATGGGTTAACATGACGCCTTTCGGGTTGCCGGTGGTTCCCGAGGTATGGACGATGGTTGCCAACTGTCCCTCCGGAATGGAATAGACATCCGGCCTGCTGCCCGACAGATTCTGATGTTTCCCGATCGAGCACACATCGGAAAACGGGACGGCTTTCCCATCCATACTCGGTGTTGTCTCGCGGAACACAATGACCTGCAGGAGAGACTCCGGCCATCGGCTTCGAACCTTTTCCAGCTGCATACCGTCCTGTACGATCAGGTACCTGACGTCCGCATTCTTCAGGATGAACTCCACCTGAGCGGCAGGCAGTGTCGGATAAATGGGGACCACCACCGCCCCGATTGCCAGACTTGCATAGTCACTGATTGCCCATTCCGGGCAATTGGTTGACAGTATGCCTATCTTGTCTCCCGGCTTTGCTCCGAAGGTTACCAGTCCGGCGGCAAAATGCATGATCCGATCCCAGAATTCGGAGTATGTGATGGAAGTATATTTGCCGTCTTGTTTGTACATCAGGCATGCTTTCTGTGGAACCTCGGAAACCGCACTGTGAAGCAGGGTTAGCAGGTTCACATTCGTTCCCCCTTTTTTGTTTTATAACAGAATTATCAGATATCTCTTGTTATAGATTTCCTGACTGAAGAGTCATTTTGTGAGGGTCGCGGTCGGTAATAAAAATCCTCCCATTTCTACAAAATTCGTCAAAAACATGTATGGATATGGAAAAGGACCGGGGCAATGCCCGGCCTTTCTTGACTGGTTAAGGTGGCAGGAATGCAGAGTAAAAACAGGTCTTCGCTGCGGCATAATCTCCGTGTGTTACATTGTCAGCTCAATGGGAAAAGGATTTCCGGTCAGCTGAAAGATTGGCACTGCTGTTGAACTTGCGGAACATGTTGACGGACTTGCCAGACTCCTTTGCTTGAAAAGCCGCATCCACTGCCGCGTACGCATTCACGTATCCCGCTCCCGCTTCCCAAGGTTCAAGTTCAGGCATGTTGGTTGCCGTCTGCTGCAGAATGTCCTTCACTTCTGCCGGTGAAAGATTCGGATTGGCGTCCAACATCAGGGCGACAATTCCCGCTACGTGCGGCGTTGCCATTGATGTGCCGTTCATGGTTGTGTAGTAAGGCAAATAGGCCGGTTCGATGTGTATCGCGTCATCTGTTGCGCCGAGAGAGGAAACAGGAGCAAGCGTACGGGTCGAGATGATATCCACACCCGGAGCGGTGATGGTGGGCCGGTCTTCCCATGTCCAGGTCTGGCCGTCTATCATAAACGTACCCTTTTTCCCCTTTACCCCGCGTGAAGAGAAATCGGCAAGCTTCCCGCTCTTATCTCCTGCCGCCACAGAAATCACCCAGGGAGCTTTCGCATACGGGTTGTGAGTGTCTTCTTCCGGACCCTCATTGCCCGCGGCAAATGTAACGACGATCCCCCGGTCAAACGCTTTCTTGCTTGCGATGTTAATCGGGTCCTCCGGATCAAAATCCCCCGATGACCCCCAGGAGTTGGTAATCACCCGAATCCCGTATTCAGCTTGATGTGTAAGTGCGTAATCAAACCCGCCAAGCGCATCCAGAATCAGCAATGCAGCACCCGATCCGTATCCCACAAGATTCGCTCCCGGTGCTACCCCCTCATACTTTCCGTTGGACATGGCACCGGTTCCCCCGACCGTGCCGGCCACATGTGTCCCGTGACCCGAGTTGGTATCCGTGTTGGTCACATTTTCCGTGTAGGTCACGGGCAACAGCTCGCTTACCGCATGCAAGTTGGTGGTTCCCGTCACGTTTTGAACCAGATTTTTGCCCAGTTCATGATCCTTGTGCGTTCCGTCCACTCCACTGTCGTTTACGACAACCGTAACGCCTTTGCCCGATACGGGAAGCCCTCCGTTTTGCTTTGTCATGCGGGAATCGGTCCGCACTTTATCGACTCCGGTAAGATTCGTGGCGTCAGCGTTATAGTAATGCAACTTCTGATTCAAGTAGATGGATCGAACCTCCGGATTGACCGCCAGGGTTTTCACCTGATCGGCCGTCACCGGCACGCCTGCCATTGGCAGCGATTGAAAAGTGATCCCCTTTGAGATCCCCGCTTGCTTCAGACTCAGGACATTGGATGCCGTTGGGGCACCGTCGCCTTTGAAGGTGACAATCGCCTCGACCGGTGCATCACCGCTTGTTTCCAGAGCTTGCTGCAGCAGCGGATCGACAAAGGCTTGTGCAGAAGCCGTGGCGGTTCCAGTCGCCGGCACAGTGCCTGCCAGCAATGACAGGAAAAGGGACACAGACGCAAGAATGGATTTGACTTTCATCCTATCACTCTTTTCTTAATTGATTTTGCCAACAATTCATACCCGCTCCATGTGGCGACATAGTCGACAAACGACACGACAGGAACTTCCGTTTCATGTGATCGCCCCTTTTTTGAATCTGCAAATTATGAGTTTAATCTGATTATTCCAGAGGGCAGGGTTTTCGAACATTCAGCAAAGGATATAAATTCTGTTGTCAAGAGTCCTACACAAAAACAGTCCGAAAGTAGTATCCGTACGACCCCCATAAAAAAGAAAAAACTCCCGAATCGGGAGCCTCTCAGGAGAAGGGAACCAATTGATTCTGCACCGCATAAATGACTGCTTGCGATCTGCTTTTGACATTCAGCTTCTTGAAGATCTTGCTGATGTGGATTTTGACCGTCTTGTCGCTGATATACAGTTGGGCGGCAATTTCCTTGTTGCTGAGTCCTTTTACGAGTCCGAGCAGGACCTCTTTTTCCCGCTCGGTCAATTCATTGTCGCTTGCTTTGGGTTCACTCTGGCGTTGGTGGTAAGTGATCAGTTTCTTGGTCATGCTCGGGTGGATAATCGAATCTCCTTTGTGTACGGTACGAATGGCCTCCACAACTTGCTCGGAGGTCGCATCCTTGAGCAGATATCCGTCCGCCCCTGCACGCAAGGCCGACATGAAATACTCGTCATGGTCAAACATGGTGAGGACCAGAATCTTGCATTCGGGGAACTTCTGCTTTACGAGGGCCGTCACTTCCACTCCGTTCTTGTCCGGCAAATTGATGTCCATCAAGATTACATGCGGGGAACAGGCCCGGACCTTCTCCACCACTTCATTGCCCGATACAGCTTCCCCAACAACTTCCATGTCCGGTTCGATGTCCAGGATGCTGCGAATCCCATCCCGCAGAACAGTATGATCATCCACCAACATTACGCGTATCATGTTCGGCACCCCCTGCTTCCAAGTTCGGGATTTGCAAGATGATTTCGCTTCCTTTGCCCGGCGTGCTGTCAATCTGCAGAGCAGCCCCCAGTTTCTCCGCCTGCTCGTTCATATGAAGAATCCCGTAATGCGCCTCTCGCTTGGCTTTGATCAAAGCATCCAGCAGTTGAAACCCCACTCCGTCGTCCTTGATTTTGACCAGGACCTGCTGCTCTTGATAGCTTAACAGAATTTCCACTTTAGTGGCTTTGGCGTGGTTAACCGCATTCTGCAATCCTTCCTGCACAGTATCAAAAATCACCTTTTCCACCATGGGACTGAGTTCATAAGGCCGCCCCCGTTCCTGCAAATGGATCGCAAGACCATAGTCCTGGCGAATTGAACCAATCTTTTGCTCCAATGCCTGTCGAATTCCCAACCGCTCTGTCGGATAAGGCCTCAGGGCGTAGATGGATTGCCGAACCTCCCTCAGGCTGACTCTCAATTTGCGGAGAATGTCTTCCAGTACCAGCTTCAGATCTCCCACCTGGTGGTAGTTTTTTCTCTGCGCGGATTCCAGCTTGAATACCGCCCCTGCCAATGACTGCGCAATTCCGTCATGAATCTCCCGGGCAATCCGGTTTCTCTCTTCCAGGACCAGACGCTGTTCCCGTTCCGAAATTAAGATTCGGGTTTTGAGCAGGCTGGCCAATTGATTTGACAATGTAGCCAGGGACTGAACATCTTCCGGTGTAAAACTGTTGGAACGGGTTCTTCCTGCAGCGAACATGCCGACCAACTCGTCTTCCACAATCAGGGGCGAATATACGATGGCCCTTACAGCATCGTCAAAAAAAGGCTCTTGCCGCACATGATCCGAGTCCCTGTTGGAGATGACCCTGATTTTGGTGATGGTCTCAAATTGATCCGTCAATTCTTTAGAAGACGCTGGTTTCGTTTGAACAGTGCCGTCCTCCAACAGAAGCGCCCATTTCCCGTCCGACTTGTACCAGATTGCGAAAGCCTGCGTTTCCAGGAATTCACGGATCCGTCCCTTGAGATGATCCATTCTTCCCGTGGGCAGCACCCGGTTCAGCTCGGTCGTGATCTGAAACAGTGAGTGCAGCCGCATCTTCTCCTTCTTCATCCGCATATACGAGGAGCTGATCAGTGACATGGCCACTAGGGGAGAGAAGAAAAACAGGTAGGAGAAAGCATCGATCTGCCCCCGGTTCTGACTGCCAAGAATCAGCATGATCGAGCCGTACAGGAAAGACAGCGCCGCCACCATCGCTTCCGGTATGCTTTTCAACCTCCAGTGGCGCCAGGAATAGGGTTGGGGCCTGATGATCAGCAGCAGATCCACCATCAGGTTGTTGAGAGAGTAGTAGGAAATGGTGAAGATCAACAATTGACTGATCGCTCCGGCAAGTTCGGATGAAACTTCGGAAGCGGCGTAAAACGATGCGAATTGAAGTGTGCACAGCTTGGCCAGGGCAAGACTTATGACCAGTTGGGCCGGGGTAAACAGGACAAGGCGCAAGGGCCTGCGCTTCACGGCGTTTACCATGGCCATAAGAGAGGCGTATGTAACAAGGGTTACAGGAGTTCCGACGGTCAAGTCCATTGCATAAAGAAGCGGGAAGCTGAGAGCGCTCGACCCTTTCCAGACGGGGACAGGTGAATATTCCGCGATCCCGATGAAAACAACCAACAGCAAATAGATGGAGGGGTCCGGCGGAATCCGAAACTGGGGCATGGAAACCGCCAATACGACGATTCCAACCAGTGTAATGAAATAGATGTAAAAATTCGAAAATTCCTCACGTTTCCGGATGTCACGGTCAACGGTCATGAATAACCCCTCCCGTCCCTACAGTCGATCTTGTTCCCCATTATCCCACATCGAACAGAAAACCGGGACTGGCAAAATGGAGACCTCCACTAACCAATCACCGGTTTCGATGTTCCCGTGCGGGGAACACACTCTCATTATATCGCCGAACCGAAAGGACTCCCATTCCGCAACGGAAGTATCCATCCCTCCCCATTTGTACTAATCTCCTAGTACAAAAGGAGTACTTAAAAAGCCCCAGCATAACAAAGCCCCAGCATAACGTTTGACTGTATGGTTTATCTGGCTTTATACTAGTATATGTATTCTGTTTAAGAGGAGGATTCCAAATGGGAAGTTGTACCGAATAGGAGAATTGGCCGATCTCACAAATCTCTCCAAACGGACCATCGATTATTATACTCAATTGGGACTCCTGACCCCCGAGAGGACGGAATCCAATTACCGGTATTATTCGGAAGAAGCACTGGAGAGGCTCAAACTGATTGAGCTCTATAAGAAAGAAAAACTGTCCCTTGAAGAAATTCGGGAACGGATTCAGTTGTTGGATTCATTGGGGAACAATTCAAGGGCTGTTTGCCAAAGAGTGCATGAGCTCTCTGAACAATTGCTGGAACTGGAAAAGCAACTTCTCGAGTTGAAGCCGCTGTTTCAGGGACTCGATAAGAAACAACAACAATTACTGACAAGCAGGATCTCCGTTCAAGGGATGTCTCTGCTGCACACTTTAGCCTTTATAATCGGGGAAACCCCCTTGTAACTTTCTCAATAAACCTTGGAGGTGAAGTCCCTTTTAACAGGGACGTTCAATTGGATAATCCTGCGCTTACCGCGTTTAATTTATTCCTGGTGGTATTTCTCGTATTCATGAACGGTTTCTTTGTGGCAGCGGAATTTGCCATGGTAAAAATCAGAAGCAGCCGGATTCAGCAACTGGTTTCTGAAGGACATCGCAAAGCAAAATTTGCCCAGACGCTCACAAGCAACCTGGATGCCTACCTGTCCGCCTGCCAGTTGGGGATCACTCTCTCCTCACTCGGACTGGGGTGGTTGGGGGAACCTGCGATTGCAAAGCTGCTTGAGAAACCGTTGGGAGCCTTGGGAGTCCCTGAAGTGCTGCTTCACCCGATTGCGTTCGCCATTGCATTCAGCATTATTACATTTCTCCATATCGTTCTGGGAGAATTGGCCCCTAAATCGCTGGCGATTCAGAAATCGGAAGGGACTGTACTATGGGTGGCACGTCCGCTGATCTGGTTCCATAAGATCATGTATCCGTTTATCTGGATTCTGAACGGAACCGCCAACTGGATGCTGAGAAAAGCGGGAATTGAACCGGCAACCGAAGGAGAACTGGCTCATACGGAAGAAGAAATACGAATGCTGGTGAATCAGAGTCATAAGAGCGGTTTGATTGACCAGACGGAGATGGCTTTGTTTGACAATGTTTTTGAGTTCTCTGATCGTATCGCCCGGGAAATCATGGTTCCCCGGATCGACATGGTAACTCTTGATATAGAAGACCTGACTGAGACCATTCTGGAAACAATCGAACAGGAACAGCATACCCGATATCCTGTCACCCAAGGTGACAAGGACCATATTATCGGCTTTGTGCACGTTAAGGATATCTGGCTGCAGCATCGTCGAAATGAACCGCTTTCTTTACAAAAGATTCTGCGCAAACCGGTCATGGTATCGGAAGCGGCCGAGATCAGTGCGGTTCTTAGACAAATGCAGAAAAACAGGACCGAGATGGCGATTGTTGCCGATGAATATGGCGGTACGGCAGGTCTGATTACAATGGAAGACATCATTGAGGAACTGGTCGGGGAAATCCAGGACGAATTCGACGATGAAATGGCGCCTGTTATAAAGACTTCCAAAGGGTATTCCATCGAAGGACGGTATCTGGTGGATGAGGTAAATGATTTGCTTGGCACCCATCTGGATAATACCGACGTGGATACAATAGGCGGCTGGCTTTATTCGGAACTGGGAAAGATACCTGCTGTCGGGGATACGGTCAAGCAAGAAGGCTTTTTGTTTACAGTTGAAAAAATGGATGAGCACAGGATTGGCAGAATCATGGTTGAACGGTTGCCGAACGAAGAACAAAGATCTGACAACGTTGAGGATATGGATATTAAACATCACGTTGCAGCCCCTGGAACCGTTCAAACATCAGAAGCTTAAGACTAAAACTCTAGTAAGGAGAGAGGAACGAACATCGTGGTACAGCAAAGCTCAGACCTTGCGTTCTGAGCTTTTTTCCAAAATATGGTAACCAAATAAAAAAAGAGGCCGGATTCAAATGCCGGTACTCAGTTTTCCAGAACTCATGGAATCTTAATTGATATAAGGCATATGTCATCAATAATCTTCCGGTTTTCCTGAATATAATCTCGTAAAATGCCAGACGTAATTTCTTTTGGATTCCCCTCCCTGTTTTCCTGGAAGATCCGCGATAAACGCTTGATACCTTCCTTGATTGATCTTCCCGGTTCTTCAACCAAACCGTCTGTGAATAATAGAATATCTGTGGGGGGTTGAAATGAATACAGGTTCTTTTTGACGTCTATTTGCGGTCTGACGCCAACCGGAACGGCAGTTCTGTCCAACTGATAAACCGCTTTGTCTTGAATTATCAGTCCAGGCGGATGTCCAGCGTTCACATATTCCAGTACTTTTCTGTGCATATCCACTACCATATAGAGACAGGTAAAATATTGGATTCTAAGGGAACTATTGCAATTGAACATTTTCCACATAAACGAGTTCAGTTGTTCAATAACCGCAACAGGTTCCGTGATCCGGCCAATCAGATCAAGCAGCAGCGAACGAACAGACATACTGATCAGGGAAGCAGATACTCCGTGTCCAACGATATCCAGAATAGCTATTCCATAACGATCTTGATCAAGCCGTGTCCAATAATACATGTCGCCGGACAGCAACTCGGAAGGAACATATGCCGCATCGATACTCAAATCACTTGTGTTCAAAGGCAAACTTAGCACGCTTTGCTGAACTTTTCTTGCGATTGTAAGTTCCTCCAGAATTTCTTGTTCCCGTTTTTTTCGTTTGTCCAATTCTTCTTTAAGACTGAGAGTCGCTTTGACCCGTGCAAGAAGTTCAATCTTCTTAATTGGCTTTAATATATAATCATGTGCTCCCGCTGCAAATGCTTCCTCCAGATATTTGGAATCGGTCAAAGCCGTTACCACAATAACGGGTGTATCCTTATACCTCGGTTGATTTTTTATTCTTTTGCATGCTTGAATACCGTCTACTCCAGGCATCATGATATCCATTAAAATAAGAGAGGGATCAATCAAGGGTTCCCCGGTTTCCAATCCCAGCAACCGGGATGCTTCCATTGCTGAATCTGCCAAGACAATCTCTTGGGAGCCTTCCTCTTCCAGCAATGCATGAAGAACGAGCCTATTCATTTCCGAGTCGTCTACAATCAAAATACACATAGTACAACCGTCCTTATGATCAGCTTGATGGCAACGGATGATGTAACGGAATTGTGAAATAGAATGTGCTTCCAATCCCCTCTTCACTTTCTGCCCAAATTCTTCCTCCCGCCAATTCCACAAGTCGTTTCGTGATGGTCAATCCCAGTCCGGTTCCCCCATATTTGCGTGTTATCGATGAATCTGCCTGTGTAAACGCCTCAAAAATCGAATTCAGTTGATCGGAGCGAATTCCAATTCCCGTATCCGAAACAGACACCATCAAGCTTTCTGTTCTTTCGTCTAATTGGATCCGAAGTGTTATGCTTCCTCTTTCGGTAAATTTAATCGCATTGCCAAGGAGATTGTACATAATTCTTTTTAAATGATCCGGATCGTAGTAAAGAGTCTCTGGCACTTCAGGTGCTATTTCTGCGGTAAGATTCAGTCCTTTGGCCTCAGCCTGCACTTTCATAAGATTAATGGTCTCATCAATCAGACGAGACAACCGAAACTTAATCTTATTGGTTTCCATGCTCCCTGCCTCGATTTTTGTAAGTTCCAATATATCTTCAATCAGCCGCAGCAGGACATCCGAAGCCGTTTTACAGACCCTTATATACGATTTTTGTTGCGGGTTTAATAGACTATCTTCCAGCACCTCGATCATCCCAATAATCGCATTTAACGGTGTACGTATTTCATGACTCATCGTTGCCAAAAATTCGCTTTTCACGCGGGCAGCTTCCGACGCTGCTTTTTCTTTCTTTTCCAATTCCTTTTCCAATTTGATGCGGTCGGTAATATCCATTGAGTAGCCGGCGAATTCATCAATGCTTCCGTCTTCATTCCAGACAGGCTTCGAAATGACCTTATAGTATCTGTCTCTGAATTCCATGATATATTCCACAATTTCTCCCTGGAGCACACGTTCCTGATAAGCTATAATCATAGGTGCGGTTTTGGGCGGATAGACCTCTTCTATTGTTTTCCCGAACACTTTGTCTGTGGTGAGCTGCAGTTCCTCCGCGGAAGTTCCTTCCATATAAGTAATGACAATATTGCCGTTCTGATCTTTTTTCCCTTTAAAAATTGAGTTTGGCAGTTTTTTTAAGGTTTTCTGAAACTCATCGGCTATCTGCAGCCGCTGTTCTTCCGCAAGCAGGAGCTTCCTCTGTTTCTTTGTGAATAGTAACGTGAAATAAGCAATCAGAAAAAAACAGACAATCAACGCGGAAAACAAAACCAGCAAGCTCTTTCTTTCGGCTTCCTCCAGATCATCATAATTCTTGACTATAGTTAGTATACGATCCTTATCGAGCGGAATATAAGTTTTTTCGTATAACGTATCATTCTTTTGAAAAACTATCCTGTATTTTTTCTGTTCGTCTGCAGTTTTCTTTATTAAATTGGGATCCTCCGGCAAAGAAAACTGATTCGCACCGTAGAGTACCGGAAGATCCCGGTACGGTTCAATCACTTTATTTTCTTTTCCCAATAAAAATGCTTTTGCATTAATGACAGAAATTTCGTTTATATCAGGAGATCCTTCAATGAGTTCCTTAATAATCTGATTTACAAAGGATTGCTCCGTCAATATTGCTTCATTATTTGCTTTGATGAAGACATTAATCATGAACGGAGTAGAACCGTCATAGAAATAGACATATTTAAAATAATCATCTGAAATCTCCGATTTGCTTATCGGACCGGCCCAGTAGTTTTGCTCGTAATAGCCTCGACGAACTGTAACAGGATCACCGTTCATCAATTCGTTAAATGCGGTGTACCAGTAACCCCATTTTTGGGAACTCAGCCCAATTTCTTTATCCTCTGAAGATTTTTCGATAACGATATCATCCGGCTTTTTTACAAATAATGAAATACCGTCCAGATGATATCGTCCTTTCATTTCAATGAGTTGCTTCTGATCAATCTCATCAATTCTCTTTCCGGATAATTCATCAGCTATCAAACGCGAAATATTCAACAGCCGCAGATCTAATACCCTTTCGTCCGCCTCGCTTTTGAGCCGGGCAGTCTCGATTGTTTGTTGAATGATTCCTGTTGTCTTGTTCAGTTTGTCAACATACACATTTTGAAAGTGTTTATAATAGTACTGAAACAGCAGAATCCCCGTTACAGACCCGATAATGGTGATGATCAAGCTGGAACGAATCAATATTTTCAGGGCCAGTCTGTCCAATTTCATGTCGCTACACTCCACTGGAAATCTTCTTCCATATCAAACTCCAATAACAGCGAAGTACCGTTTTCGCCAGTATATACCCGAAGCCGGTTTGCAGCCTTGCTAATTACAGAAAACCCTTTTCCCAGCGACTTTTTGCTGCTGTACCCCGATACCAGAATCGTTTTGGGAATCTCGTGAAGCGGAATCCCGGATCCGTGATCTTCGATCAGAATCTGATACGTCTTGCCGTTTGCATACAAACTAAGCCTTCCGTCCACAGCATGCTTAATGATGTTCGTAATTCCCTCGCTTACGGCCAAAAGGATTTTCAATTTGATTTTTGCATCGGAAATGCCGTTTAAATATTTGTTAATTAAATCCCTGCCGCGCCCTACATCATCAACCACACTGATTTTCATGGAATCCACTAATGTACCCAAGCTTTCTCGAAGCTTAGTTTGAGACTGTACAAGTTCAATCCTGCCATCCGACAATTTTCCAATCACATCTTGATAGGATTCGTAGATTTTTTTAGATAAATTTCTACGGTATGAGAGAAAAGGGGTTAAATTGTACCCGATGATGAGAACTTCCTGGTTATCGGGATAAAAGTAATAATCTATAGTTTTGTCCAAATAAGTGATCGTTTCATAAAAACTCAGACGACTGTTCCGTGCTTTTTCCGCCAATATTGAAAGTTGATCTGCGGGAATCGATTCCTCCGCTGCCAGCAGTTTGCCGTCTTGCGAGTACCGTATGAGCATGGTTTGACCCGTAAACAATCCCTCGATGGTCTCCCATTTCGTATGCAACAATTCCTCTTTCGGATATTCTTCCGGATTGATTTCATACCCTGCTTCTTGGCGGATGCTTTCAATCAGTTCAGGTGTGATGTATTTAACGAGGGATGGATCCAGGATCGTTCCACTCATTCCTTTCACCAACGCGAATACGGTATTATCATTGGAATGGCGGCTTAGTAAATGATCCAACTGGTTACAGAGCGCTATGATCCTTGATTCATACGGGATCTCACCTTTCTTTAAACCCATGGGAAATCCCTGGCCATCCCATCGCTCATGATGATACAAGATCCATTTGGCATATTCTTCATTCTTTATGATGGATTTGACAATTTCCTCCCCTTTTTCACAATGGCTTTGGTACTCCTTCTCTTCTGAAATGGTGAGTGCACCCTTCTTCTGAAAAATGTACTGCGGCAGGGTAGTTTTGCCTATATCGTGCATGATGGCGATATCAATCAAATTATGGCGCTTGTTTTTCGGATACCCAATTTCTTCCAAAAGAGTATTGCAGATCAAACCCACTCTTTTCCCGTGTCCAACGGACGGAAGCGCCTGTCGGTTTTCCAATAAACGTATGAATTCGGTGGTCATTTCTCTTTTAAGGAAAATCTGACTCGTATAGCGGCCTGCAAAAAATACTATTATCACCAAAAAAAATGAAGTATACATTAAATTATATTTTTGTTCGCTTGAATCGCCGGGTACCACATGCAGCAAAATCATCACATAGGCAATCAAAGGTATGAGCAATTCAACCGTTTTTTTCCCAAATTCGCGAAAGAAAGGGATATCCATCACCGTTTTCCCTATTCCTGAAAGCAAGATCTGATTTGTGAAAAGGAATGCAAAAACGGTCAAAAACACCCGGATTATTTCATTTAAATTATCGAGAAACGTAAATACAACAAACCCAACCAGCGCACTGCAATAATACATACCTATTGTGACCAGGTATCTAAACCAGTTTATACCTTTGACACTTCGGTATTTTTTTAGAGATGCAACGAACAAACTGAGCGTAAAAGAGAGAATGCATTCAGGCAAACCGTATTGGATCAGCAAAAACAGGCTTCCCATAGTGCCAAGCGCATATTGGTCTCCGCTTGGAAGTTTTACGGGAAACAAATCAAACAGAGTGGCAAGAATGATGACTAAAATAAGTGTGACTGCTTTTCCTTCCGTAAGCTCGAAATTTAATAAGGAATAGAAGGAGGCGAATATACCTGTAAAAAACAGCGTCACTGTGAACCAATTCATTTCATGGATTGTGTCGGATTTTATTTTTTTTGAATTCATCAGAATAAAGATTACAATCCCCAAACCGATTAAGATGTCCCCAACACTTAACACATAATTCGTCCCAAATGGCGTAAAAAAAGGAATCCAATCCCCCAGCCACTGGATGTCCGAACCAGTCATCACCCGGTGTCGCGGATCAAATTGAAAATTCAACTCCAACTTGGCAATCCTCATGGCTGTTGCCGAAACGGGCATCACTCCACCATGAACAAGCAGTGAGGAAAAATTGAGAGAAGTCCCAAGAAATATCCATTTTACGCCTTTAATATGAAAATTCAGAAGCAGTCCCAACAATATTCCGGCAAATGTGAACGGCAAGACATAGCTCTGGAAGGGAACCGTACCTATTGGTTGAATAAGTGAGTTTAAAATTTGGAATAGCAAACAGCCAATCAATAAATAAGGAACCTTAAATTGAACATCGGAAACGACACTTAGCGGATTTTTCCTTTGTACGATTGCCAATATGATTCCGATTATTACAAAAAAAATCATATGTCATAACCAACCTTATCAGACTTTGAGAAAGAACCAGTCAAAGACTGGTTCTTTCTTGTGCCAAATTATAACCATGGTTTCCCGACGATCGTGGCAAATGCCATTGCAGCAAGTACTCCTACGGTAATAAGCGTATTTTTATATTTCATGATTCCTCACCTCCTTTCACGAATGGATAGCTTCTCGGAATTAAATTTCCCTTGCTGGCTCCAGTCTCTTGACTAGGGCCATTTATTGTTTCACCCCCAAAACAGGAGTGCGAACAAATT
>NZ_BDUF01000054.1 GCF_002335525.1 Effusibacillus lacus | reverse complement strand
TATCCCTGTAACTCAAGAATACAAAAAAATCGCTCAAGAATAACGGATTTCATTCCGTTTTGTGCCTTGAGCGAAGCGAAAGGAATGGGTATAACCATGAAGAAACACACTTTTCTCAAAGTTGTCAGCAGCATAACCCTCGTGTCCCTGTTGCTCTTCCCTGCCGCTGCATACGCAGCGGAGACAGCACCTGCTCTTGATGCAAGCTCTATCAAAAAATACTTGCCGGAAGATGTGAAAGATCACGAGTATGCGGCAACCATCCATGATATGCTGCAATCCGGACTCGTCAACGGATATGTGGACGAAGCCGGCAACGTCACTGTCAAACCGGAGAACAACATCACCCGCGCCGAATTTGTAAAGATCCTGGTAAAGGCTTTGGATCTGGATGTGGCGGCCAATCCCCAGGAATTCTCCGACGTGAAGCCGGAACACTGGCATTATGACTTCATCCGGACGGCCAGCTCCCACGGTCTGATAAATGGAATCGGGGAAGGTCAATTCGCCCCTGACCGCAATATCACCCGCGCCGAAATTGCAAAAATCGTGGTTCGTGCATTTGAACAAACGGTTCCTTTCACCGGTGCTTCCAAACAGTTCACGGACGTACCCGATGACTGGAGCAAACCTTATGTGGAAAAGGCAAGCCAAGCAGGTATCGTCAACGGTTACGATGACACCCACTTTGGCCCGAATGACAAAGCCACCCGCGTCCAGGCGATGCTGATGCTGCAACGGGCGCTCCACAAAGAGAACACCACCCTGCCGGACGAAACGATGCTGAAAAACCTCGTGTTGGAAATGAACCAGAAGCTGTATGAGGTGGTAACCGAGGCGGTTTACGGCTCCGGTGAAACTGGCGACACCGTTGCCGAAGAAGTATACGGAAACGAATCTGAAGAAGCGGATACAAACGTTGCTGAAGCGGTCTATGCAGACTACAGCGAGATCAAGGACATCTCAGACGAATACGCTACCGGATTCTACCATGACGTTCTCGATCTGTCGGCCGACATCCTCACCGAATTGAGCAAGCTGGGAATCAAGATCGAACAAAAGCACGTGGCGGACTGGACACTGGAAGTTCTCTGGAAATCCAATCGCTACGCGGCGGTCAAGGTGAATGGCGACGTCTATGATGTGACCGTTACCAAGGACGGCCAATCCAGAACTCATCGAGTAGATGCAAGCTCCACCGTCTTCTTAAAGAAGATGAATGACGGCTCCTGGAAAGTCTACGGCGGTGAAGTGAAGCAACCGCTGCCGACCGGGCACTTGCAGCCCGGCTCCCAAAACTGATCCCAACCAAAAAACCCGGCTCTCTAGAAGCTTTGATGCTCCTTGGGCCGGGTCTTTTTCTCCGATTATTCGCTGTGCTGGATCCGTTGAACCAAATCGTTCATGGAGTTTTCAATGGAACTGATCCTGTCTGCCACCGTCATCAGGGAGTCGGACTGTTCCTGGGTAACCACCTTGTTCTCTTCCACTTTGCCTGCAATATCATTAAAGACAGTCTGAATTTCCTGCAACACTTCGTTGATGTCTTTCACCGACTCTTCACTGGAGGCGGCAAGTTTCCGGATCTCGTTGGCAACCACGGCGAATCCTCGCCCGGCTTCCCCTACCCTGGCAGCCTCGATGGAAGCGTTCAGTCCTATCATATTGCTTTGCGTAGCAATCTGCTTGATGGATCGCAGCACGCTTTCCACCTTCTTGATCTTCTCCATTGATTCGGTGGTAGTCCTGTGAGTCTGCTGGCTTGCATCCGCAATCTGCTGGGCACCGGCCGTCACTTCTTCCACCGCAGCGGCAATCTCCTGAAGCTCCCCGTTAATGTTGTTGATCGTGCCAGTCAGCTGATTAAGCAGTTCCTGATTCTTCAACCACAGCTGAACAAGACGGGAGGCCAGTCCCACATAGGGCCGGACCACTGTCGGATCGCCCGCAATCCCGAGGCTTGTGATCCGGATGCCTTTGTAAATGATCGGAATGTTGATACCCGGCTTTACGTTTTCCATGGACTGGGCTTGCTCCACGGTAACGACGCCTTCTTTCAGTTCCCCGTTCATCACCTTTTTGGCAACGGAGTGAAAGTTTCCAATCCGCTTCTTGTCCGTGGCGGCAAAGATTATTCCGTCCTTGTCCGCCATAATCACCGGTTTCCCGGTCTCTTCCAGGAAAATTTCACAAATCTGCTGCGCAAACTCCGCCGTCAGCAGATCCCTGAGATCCTGCATAACGGTGCCCCCTCTTTGTAGTTCTGTTGTAAATGTGTATTCGGTATCTATAAGGTTCGTTGCGAATTTTTTTACACCTGCAAAGGAATTCAAAATTATCTTTGTCATCCCCCGGCCGGTGAATAATCTGGCATTGAATTGACTAGACTGCTAGCAAAGCCATACGGGAGCGTGAAACATAGATGAAACCATCGGACAAGAAAGCGATTCTGGCCTTTATCCAAGGAAAAGCCAGCGAGGAAGAACTGCGGAAGGCGCTTAAGAAAAAGAAGAAGTAAAGCATGTTCTTACTGCCCCATCACCCAGTCCCCATCAACTAAGAAGTGCGCATTCATAAGCATTTCCGCCAAATATTCCATTGGCGTATTCTGCACTTCCCTATACATCCGCCGGGTATACAGGTGCTTGGCGTTCGGCAACTCCTGCTTTAGCTGATTTCGAAGCTTGTTTCCCGCATCGTCCGCATCGACCAATATGTAGACGTCTTCATCCTGAATCGGCCAAATCAGTTCCTCAATCTTTTCGTCGCTCAAGGTGCCGTAGGTGCAGATGATTTCCACAGGCTCATCCAGAATCTCGAGAAGTCGTTCTTTGTCCTTTTTTCCTTCCACAACAATCACTTTGCGGGGGGTGTTGTAATCTTGTTGTGACATGGGATCTGCCCCTCTTTCCTACTGATCCTTCTCTGTTGCAATCGGGTTATCCGGGTAGGAGATCCAATCACTCCAGCTTCCTGCATAGAGCTTTACATTGTTATATCCGGCTTCCTTCAAAGCCAGGAAGTTGGGGCATGCAGTTACACCGGAGCCGCAGTAAACAACAACCTCTTGCGAAGGGTCCACCTCAGAGAAGCGCTGCTTCAACTCTTCAGGCGACTTCCACGAACCCTGCTGATTCAGCCCGTCTTTCCAGAAATAGTTTAATGCCCCAGGAATGTGCCCTGCCACCGGATCAATCGGCTCTTCGATTCCTTTGAATCTCATCCCTTCGCGGGAGTCGATCAGGATCGTACCCTCTTTGCCAAGCCGTGCTTTCACATCATTCTTTGTTACCAACATATGCTCCTGAACCCGCGGAGTAAAGATACGGGAGCCAGCAGCAGTAGCCGTGGCACTCGGAACTTCCGAAGTCACCGGAAATCCCTTCTCTTTCCAGTGTGAATACCCACCATCCATTACAAACACATTCGAATGGCCCAGATACTTCAGCATCCACCAGAACCGGGAGGCCATTGCGCCACCTTGGTCGTCGTAGGCCATGACCGTTACGGATTCATCAACCCCAATCTCCCCCAGTTTTCGGGAGAACTCCCCAACATCCGGCAGCGGATGGCGGCCGCCATGCTGCTGTTTGGGGCCTGACATGTCCTTCTCCAGATCCATGTGGAAGGCGCCCGGGATATGATCAACGAGGTAAGCTTCCCTTCCTGCCGTAGGTTGTCCGAGAACAAACCGGCAATCGACGATTCGCACCTTCAGATTCTGCAAATGTTCGTACACCCATTCCGGACTGACAATATTCTTTGCCACCCGCCCCACTCCTTCTGCTGTACAAGTCAATCTCCTAAACGATTACTCACTGTATCACCGAAATAATTCTATTCCATTACCCAAAATCCCTTTTTCTGCAAAGACAAGCGACATAAACGAAGGCGGGAGTAACGGTCGCGAAAAACAAAAAGCCGCCGGTTCCCAACCGACAGCCTGTCGCTCTGCTCCCGCACGCGCACCTTCCCCGCCCGCAGCATCTCCACACATCTATTCCAAAGAATTCACAGCCTCATTTATCATTCCCTTGTGTCCCTTTGATTCGGTTCTTGTTCTGCTCCTGTTTGTATAGTTCTTCTATATAGGTCTTCGCGAAGTTTTCAGAAATAATAAATGAAGGGTCATTATCGATCAGGATATGAAATCTTCCATCCTCAAGCCTGGATAACGCATATCCCCCAAACAGGATGACTTTGTCGAAAACCTTCACATCATCTAACGAAAACACCTTGTAGTTATCGAGCGTCAGGTTATGTACTTTGTTTGTCATGCTGATCCCTCAATAGTTCAGATTTATTTTCTAAGAAAGATACCCATATTTTAATAACTCTTGAATTGCTTGACGTATCGAAACCGGATCATGACCCGGAGCATCAAGTCTAAAAGTATTTAAATCCGTTTCTTTCAGATCTTCATCCATCAAGTACAAGATCAAGCATTTCGCTGTCCAGCTTAAACGCTTGTCCTCCATAACGCATCTCACAGAGAGTTTCGTTCGCAATTCCTCAATTTGACTGAATAACTCTTCCACTTCCCCTTACTCCTCGTACTTTATGTCTTGTTGGAAGATGTGAATCTGAGCATAAAGCCTGTCTGTTATGTCAAGATTCAGTGAAAATGTCACCTTAACTGTTCTATGAAAATGTCACTTTTTAGTTCCCCCCTCGTTTCATACGAAGGGGTTTCAAGA